>CAZIIZ010000383.1:0-3797 GCA_964539225.1 uncultured Hyphomicrobiales bacterium
TGACCACAACCCCCAAAGCTAAGTAATTGTAAATCAGTTACTTAGCTTTTTTCGTATGGGGAATATACCACTTTCGAATTTCGTATTAATGCGTTCTTTTGAAAACCTTGATCCGAGAGAAATCCGCAGTCTTGAATCTATTTACGCTTAAAGTCAGAAACACTCCGCACATTATTGCGATAATCATAACGCTCAAAATTGGAGTAACGACAAATCCATTAATATCAATAGCTACTCCGGTTTTTACTAAATCATCGATTGGTAAATTCTCCATCCTCAAGCTGATATATCTAAATGCAGCCGTTGCATAAGTGAGCGGATTGATATATACTATCGGCACTAAAAATTTCGGGAGTACCATCGTCGGAATATATGCACCCGATAAAAATGTTAGCGGAAACGTAACAATTGAAACTAATAGCTGAAAGTTGCTCGAATCTTTTGTAATCGTTGCCAAATATAAGCCTAAGCAGCTAAAGGTTAATCCTACCAAGAACATCAATCCAAGCATTTCTAAGCTGCTAAACCAATAAAGCTGAAGTCCCATAAACAAACCCACGACTACAATTATTATACCTTGCAAAACAGAAATCACGGCTGAAGAAAGTACATGCCCGATGGCAATTTCCCATCTCGAAATCGGAGCTACAAGTATTTCTTTCATCACTCCGCTTGATATATCTTCTAATATATTCATAGAATTATTTAGCGAAGATTGGAACACCGTCATAATAATTACGCCGGAAATCAAATAATTCATCGGATTCTCTAATCCGTGAGCCGTTGCTTTGATTACGAACGAAAAAATAAACAGAAATACTGTGGACATAAATATATTGAGAAATAATTTTAATCTATTGCGAACGAATTTCAATAAATTTCTTACCATTATTGCTTTGATTGGGCGTATCATTCTCTTATTTCCTTTCCTGTAATTGCTATGAACACATCATTAAGGGTTCCCTTATTAATTTCTATATCTTCAATTGAATCTTTGAATTTGCTGATTATGTCTAAAGCGATTTTGGTCTCCGCTGCGTTGATTATGATTTGATTATTTTCAGTTTTGAACTTGATTGATTCATCTTTCAAGTAAGTTTCTAATTCTTTGGCAGACGAAGACACTATTTTCATCAAAGTATTTGTATATTGCTTTTTTAAATTCTCTGGTGTGTCGTGAGCTACGATTTTGCCTGCATCCATAATTGCTACTTTGTTGCAGATTTCTGCTTCTTCCATATAGTGAGTGGTCAGAAATATCGTAATACTTTTTTCTTTTTGTAGCTTGTGAATATAATCCCACACATTCGCTCTGGTTTGCGGATCTAATCCGGTGGTTGGTTCGTCTAAGAATAGCACTTTCGGGAAATGGACTAAGCCACGAGCTATTTCCGTGCGTCGCTTCATTCCGCCGGATAAGCTGTCCACATAATCTTTTTTCCTGTTTTTAATGTCCACCAAGTCTAACACGAAATCAATTCGCTCCGCTACTTCAGCCTTAGGCACATTATAGAATTCGCAGTGTAATTTCAGATTCTCTTCTACCGTTAGTTTCCCATCTAGCGTTGATTCCTGAAAGACTATTCCAATATCTTGGCGAACTTTATCCTGTTGCGTCGATACATCATTACCATTGATAAACAATTCTCCGTCGGTTTTGTCTTGAATAGTGCATAAAGTATTAATAGTCGTGCTTTTTCCGGCTCCATTCGGTCCGAGAAAAGCAAAAATTGTACCTTGCTCTACTTCAAATGATATATTATGTACCGCTGTGAAATTTCCATATTTTTTTGTGAAGTTCCGCACTTCAGTACTATTTTGCATTTCTATTTATTTTCCTTTTTTACTCTTGTTTTTCAACTACTATGACGAAATTGTCTTGATTTGTTTCGATTTATTTCTCTGTTTTAAATAATATAATTTCTTATGAATTTATTGATCATAAGAAATAATAATCGAAGCCCGATTTTCAATATTTGATATAATACAATTCGCATAGTTTTCAATTTCATTATTATGTCAAAATTGTCAGATGTCTAACATCTGGCAGATATATCAACTCATTCCTACGCACTACACTAACAATTATACACATATTTTTGGTGTCATTCCTGCGGAACGAGTCTTCGAGTGGATGCATGAATCTAAAAAAGTTGCGATACCAATAGACTATAGAAAATATAGTTCAATGGTAATAACAAAGTCTTAGATTAGCTACACTGAATCAGAAGACTGATTTCCTGCATCCGTTCGAAGACTCACTACGCAGGAATGACAAAATCAAAAGATGGTGTATAGTGGCTAGGTATAAGCGGGAATATACAGGAACCTAAATTCCCTACTTGTTTTCACAATCCGTTGCTTCAAATCTATTCCACCATTCATCCATCATTTTTTTCTTTTCTTCCTGAGATAATGATCTCCATTTTTTTCTCATTTCGGCATTATGAGGATGAAAACCTCTATGATGATGTCCGTGATGAAATCCGCCAAATAATATCTTCGATAATACTAATATTCCTACAGCTTGCCAGAAGGTAACCGTAGCTACTCCAAGCACGCTTGGCAATATTGCGTTCCATAAAAACATTACGCTATAGCCAAATACTGCTATAGCAAAGATTATGGCTATTGGCATAAAGATTGGCTTACGAATCCACGAAAATTTCCTGTGAAAAGGAAGATCGCATTCAGTGTTATTCATTGTTTTTTATCCTTTATTCTAATAATTATAAATCGTCATATAAATTTTTAAGTTGCTTTTGCAATTGTTTCACCGCTTATCGCTTTCGTGAAATAATTGTCTTAATACTTTCGCCTGTTTGGTCTGCAATTTCTTGCAATGTTCTGTCTTCTAATTCATTCATTATAAAAACTTGACGTTGCTTTTCTGGCAATTCACTTATTGCCTTGAATATCAATTCTCTATATAGTATTCTGTCGAATTCAGTTTCCGGATTCATGTCCTCTATCAGCAATCCTTCGGGTAGTATTATTTCTCCTTCGTCGGTCTCGAAAGTAAAATCTTCAATCGACAAGGTTGAGCTTTTGCGTTTTTTATCAATTATTCGGTTCTTCGTAACTCTGTACAGCCATGCACTCAGATGCTCAATCGTATCTAAATCAATAATTGAACTGAGCTGATACCATACATCCTGAAGTATGTCTTCGGCTTCTTCGTTATTATTTACGCTTCTGCGTATATAATTGAATAGGCTCTTGCCATAATTCTGCACCGCATTTAGTATGCTATGCTTTGGTTTTACTGTTTTTGCTACTGTTAATTCTTCCATATATTATTATAGGCGAATCAAATTCGGAATTACTTTAAATTATTTTGTTTATTTTGTTTTTCGATTGATATTATGTTAACAGTCTGTTGAAAATGTATCATTTGGGAAACTGGTCATTTTGAACGAAGTGAAGAATCCATTGCCTTGTATGGAGTTATGACCGTATTGGATTAGCTACGCTGAATCGTAAGAACGATTTCTTCGCTACGCTCCTAATGACACTAATACCCAAATCTCACAAAGGAGTATAGAGTAAATAGCTTTAGTTTTTGTAGAGAAAATTAGCTACGCTGAATCATAAGAATGATTTCATGAATTTTCTCTACAATGCACATAGAAACATATATTTATCAAATAAAGTGTCATTATCTTTTAGTGAAAACGAAGTTTTCTTTGAAACCTCAGAATGACACAGTATCTCTAGGGACGCTCATATATACTATTATCGGCATGCTGAGCGTAGCGAAGCATCCAAAGTTATCGGGTATCTCCAAGCTCTTGGAT
>CAZIIZ010000384.1:0-3781 GCA_964539225.1 uncultured Hyphomicrobiales bacterium
CCCGCTGTATCTAAAATCTTACCAATGACTTGCAGATTTTTAGGCACGTCATCTACTACTAATATAAGCGGTTTGCGTGGGAATTTATCAATTAATTGCATACAGTTCCATAGTAATCATTATTAGGCATAGGTCAATATAGAACGTAAAATTAGATTAATTTTGTGAATTTTCCAAAAATAATTAATTTCTTTTTTATATTTTCGTAAATGTAAATTTGTCAAATTGTAAAAATAATTATTGATATATATGAAACTAAAAGATATACTTAATAGAATAGATATTTTAAAATATTCCGCAGACCTCAATCCAGAGATTTGCAATCTATGCTATGACAATCGCAAAGCAAATACCGATTCACTGTTTTTTGCTTTGGTAGGAGCAGTAACCGATGGGCATAATTATATAGAATCAGCTATAAACAATGGAGCGATAGCTATTGTGTGCCAAGACGATAGTTTATCTACAAAATATCCAAATATTCAATTTGCGAAAGTAAACGACAGCAGATACGCAATGGCAATTGCTGCCCATAATTTTTACAGTTTGCCATCGAAAGATATGGAGTGTATCGCAATTACTGGTACTAATGGCAAAACTACTACCACATTTCTGATTAGAAATATGCTGAAGGAATTAGGAAGAAGCACCGGAATAGTCGGTACTACTGGGATATTTATCAACGATGAATTAATTCCCGCTACTCACACTACGCCTGAATCATTAGAGTTAGCCGAGATATTTCAGAGAATGAAGAATGAAAATGTCGATGCAGTAGCTATGGAGGTATCGTCGCACGCTTTGCACCAACATAGAGCCTCAGGCATAGAATTCTCTGCCGGACTATTTACAAACCTAACCCACGAGCATTTAGATTATCACAAAACTATGCCTGAATATGCTAAAGCGAAAAAAATATTATTCGATAATTTGCCCAAATCAGCATTCGCAATAGTGTTCGACACTTCAGAATACTCAGATTACTTACTCAGTGATTGCAAGGCAGATAGAAAATATAAAATTGGGTATTGCTCGGATTCGGACATTATTATTAGCGACATTGATTTGAATTTGCAATATTCTGATTTCTCTTTGACATTCCGTAATGAATTATCTGCTCATGGCACTATCCAATGTCGAACAAAATTAATTGGAAAATTTAACGTCGAGAATGCAGCACTCGCTATTTCGTATCTGATGATAAGCGGCGTTAGTTCCGAGCAAGCCGTAGAATTATTGGCAAATGCCGAAGGAGCTCCGGGCAGAATGGACAGAATTACTTTGCCAAACGGCGTAATTGCCGTTATCGACTATGCTCACACACCGGATGCTTTAGAAAAAGCTCTAAATGCTTGCAGAGAATTGCTTTCCGGCAAAACTGGAAATAGATTAATTTCAGTATTCGGGTGCGGTGGCGATAGAGACAATTCTAAACGACCGATAATGGGCAATATTTCTACTCAAACCGCTGATTATTCGATAATTACAGACGATAATCCGCGTACTGAAAATCCTGAAATCATAATTAATCAAATTTTAGCAGGGATTGATTCCAATTGTTCTGATAAATACATCGCAATTAGCCCAAGAGAAAATGCTATAAAATATGCTATAGAAATCGCTAAGTCTGGCGATATTGTACTAATCGCAGGCAAGGGACACGAGAATTATCAGATTATCGGCACTGTGAAACATCATTTCGACGATAAAGAAATTGTAAATAGTGCGTTGTAATTGTTAGTTTCGTGGTATAATATTTACTAAAATTTGTTGGTTATATGGGAATTTTGCGAATTATCGCTACAATTATCATAAATAAATAATTTATATTTTTTATATTTGCAATTCAATAATTATTGAATAAATGTTTTGGAGGAAATATATATGAGCAAAAAAATAAATGTAGCAGTAGTCGGAGCCAGCGGACTCGTCGGCAGAACTATGCTAAAGATATTAAATGAATACGAGATAGCAATTGATAAATTATATTTGTTCGGTTCGGCTCGAAGTGCAGGTACGAAAGTAGAATTTCGGGACGAAATGCACGAAATCATCGAATTAACGAATGAAAATATACCGAACGGTATCGACTTTGCACTCTTTTCAGCCGGCGGCACTACTTCTAAAGTATTTGCTCCACTGTTTGCCGAGAAGGGTACAGTAGTAATCGACAATTCGAGTGCTTGGCGAATGAATCCCGACTGCCCATTATTAGTGCCGGAAGTCAATCCGCACCATTTAGCTCACCATAAAAGAATAATCGCAGTGCCGAACTGTTCTACCATTCAAATGGTGCTGCCATTGAAAGCATTGTCGGATAAGTACGGATTAGAGCGAGTAATTGTCTCGACTTATCAGTCGATTAGTGGTGCTGGGCAAAAGGGTGTGGATAAATTACAAAATGAAATTAGTGGTAAAACGGACACAACGCTTTCGAAGCATCCAATAGCGTATAATACCATATTCCACAGCTTTAATGGCGATTCGGCTTATACCGAAGAAGAAGTGAAAATGATAAACGAGACTCGCAAAATTTTGGATTTGCCTAATCTGCGAATTACTGCTACTTGCGTACGGCTTCCGATTATTGGCGGACACGGCGAAGCTCTGAATATTGAATTATCCAAAGAATTTGATTTAGCAGAAGTAAAAAAGACTATCGCAGAATTTCCGGGAATTATATTAATGGACGACGATAAAAACGAAAATTATCCGACTGTCAAAACTTGCGAAGATCGTGATGAAGTATTCGTTGGACGAATTCGTAGGGACGACTCAATAAAAAACGGTTTGAACATTTGGCTCACTGCCGATAATCTACGCAAAGGTGCGGCGGCGAATGCAGTTCAAATACTGAAATTAATGATATAATTTAGTTTTCTTTCGAAGCCATGTGTTCACCTCCAACAAAGTTGATGGAGGTGAGTGAAATTCTTTTAGTTACTAATGTTTAACTCCTGCGGAGTAAAGATACAAATCATATTTTATCTTACTACAGCGTAGCTGTTAAACATTAGTAATAAGTATTTCAAATTTACAAAACTCCATGAGATTTGTACTGTATTTGACTACATCTGATTATCGTATTGAATGATAATGTTTAGCTCTTGATTCGAGTACATAAAATCATTAAAATAGATAATTCTATATTTACGTGATTGCAAGAGTAAAATGCAAACGCACTATTAACCATTTATATTTTATAGTTGAGTGATATTAATTACGTGCTTTTTTAGAAAAGTTCGTGATTAAACCATATTCGAATAATTGTGTCAAAATAAAAATTGTATAATATTACGAGTAAAATATCTACAATATTTAGTTAAATTTGTAGAAAATCGAAAATGGAGTTAAGTCATGTGCAGATACGAAGTGTCGTATAATTGTTTAGAATATATAAAAGAAAAAATTATGAAAATATTCAAATCTATTCTCCCAGCAACTAACTTTTTGATTATTTCATTCTTTATCATGGCATCATTCGGCTGTGAAAAGGATGATAATCCAACAGGTACAACTACAACAACCGGTGATTTACAAGTTGTTGCTCGTGAAGCTGCATACAAAGGTTGCTATCCGGTTGTAGGCACAAGTCAAACCGGAATTTGGGATAGCATTGGCAACAGTATCGTAGCTCCAGTATCCAATACGCCATTTTATGGACAAGATGCTCAGTTTACACATACAACTCCTGTTTACTCCTTAAGCAGTGATGGGCTTACAGTTAAAGACGAAGTTACCGGCTTAACCTGGCAGAAAAGCTATGAAAAACCAACTTTCG
>CAZIIZ010000385.1:0-3779 GCA_964539225.1 uncultured Hyphomicrobiales bacterium
TGCCGATATTTTAGTTGACGCTCAAGCTCATATAGGTTCGGACAAATTGCCGGATATTATAGCCGAAATCAGAAATACTATCATCAAATTCGGTGGCGAAGTGCATTTCGACTCGAAGGTAACTGATTTAATCGTAGATGGCGACGAGGTTCGCGGCGTAATTGTCAACACCGAACTTGAATACCGTGCCAATTATACGATATTAGCTACCGGACATTCCGCACGAGATATATATTATCTGTTCGATGCGAAGAAATATCTAATCGAGCCCAAACCATTCGCTGTCGGATTCAGAGTAGAACATTATCAAGAACTGATTAATAAAATTCAGCACGGCAATAAATTCGCCAATGTCTTGCCAGCAGCTGCCTATAAATTGGTTGCCCAAGTTGGCAATCGTGGCGTTTTTTCGTTTTGTATGTGTCCGGGCGGCTTGATCGTTCCAGTTTCGACAAATGCTAACGAATTAGTAGTTAATGGTATGTCTATGTCCGGCAGAAATTCGAAATTCGCTAATTCCGGAATCGTTTGCTCGGTTAATGATGCCGACTTTGCGGAATTTGCTGACTTCGGAGTGTTGGCTGGATTAAAATTCCAAGAAAGCCTTGAGCAGAATTTCTATCTCGATTCTAGCGATAATTTCTTAAAAGCCCCTGCCCAGAGGATGGCGGACTTCGTCAAACAACGTGAATCAAGTTCATTGATGGAGACTTCTTATATACCGGGATTAGAAAGTATGAACATGGCTCGATTGTTCCCGAAAAATATCGCAGACTGCTTGCGAATCGGGCTTGATCAATTCGGCAAGAAAATGAAAGGCTTTATGACCGAGGATGCGAACATCGTTGGCTTAGAGTCTCGCACCAGTTCGCCAGTGCGAATTCCGCGCGATAAAGAAACTCTTCAGCATTTGCAATTGAAGAATCTCTATCCTTGCGGCGAAGGTTCGGGCTATGCCGGAGGAATCGTGTCCTCAGCTCTTGACGGACAGAATTCCGCTAAGATGATAGCTGAACACTTTGGGAAATAAAGTAAAGCACCTACAGTTTATCTAATATTAAAAATTTAATAATTAGATATACAAAATTTCAAATATATTATTTTAACAATAATCTTGTACAGTCTGCTAATTTCTTGCTCTCGTGAAGACGAAGAGCAAGAAATTATTACAGCTCTAATTAGGACGACATTTATGCAAATCGTTATGATAATATTATAGCGAACAGAATCAGCGAGAACTGCAAATTCAATTTAATTACCACACTGTAGGCTCAAAATCTGCGGGACTGTTTAGCTTGGCTATGTCGTCAGAAATGGAGATGAATAAAAATCCTGCCTTATGCACTAAGCGGAATAAATCATCATTATAATCCATAGCAGCGATTATACCGACTACTTTCTGCTGCGTGTAGCTCTTGCCGAATTTTTTATAACGGTCGATAATACTTTGCAATTGCTTGATAGCATCTTCATTCAGCTTACTTTTGATTTCTACAATATAGCAATATTCTTCATTCATACCGATTAAGTCAGCTTCGAATGAATCGCCATTGTTGCGAAATTTGTATCGTGGAGCTACGGCATTGCAAGAATACGTATCTTCTAATATTTTAATAATTGAGGGCAAAAACAAAGCTTCATTGAACGAACCATGCTTGCGATGCAATCCGCCAATTTGAATGCTTAGTTCTTTAATTTGTCTATCGGTCTGACGCATCATTTCTTCGGTAGCTTTGTGCCACTCCAAGTATTCTTGATGACTTTTCTCTAGTTCTTGATGACTTCTCTCGAATAAATTCATCATTTCTTCGTAAGTACGAGATTGCTTAGTTGCAGTAGCCATGTAATTTACCTCGAATTAAAAGTATATATTGTATTGTGCTACACGATTTACGAAGCAGAATATTTTATTGGTGATTTGCACATCAGCAATATTAGGCGAGATTTTTAGGAGCTTTTAAATCTCTTTTAATCATCAATTATCTTAATTACAGGATCAAAGAAATTTTTATTGATGTAGTCGTAATAGTAATATTGTTTAGTCTCTTCATTCCATAGAATCAAAGAGCTACCAACTACATCTACTAGCCTTAGGATACTTGTGCCTTGTATTCTATTTGTTATCTTTATCTGTTTTGTTTCAAAATACTTAGAAATAGAATTACTGTCCGTAAGGCTGTGGGCAATACCTTCGTAAATATAGAAAAATTCCATATACTTTAAATATGTAAAAGTACTATCAAAACAATGCTTGGGGTAAGTACATCCAAACAAAGTATCATTTCTTAACAAAAGATTACTAGGTAATCGGGAAGGTAACATTCTGCCTTTTCGTAGTTCCGAAACACTATTCTCGATAGTGTCCGTACACTTCCCTTTGAAATAAATTAAACTATACATAAAGTTTTGCGAACTCATTGCAATGAAATAATTACAGTTGCGAAAAACTTGAAATGGGTTTGAGTATGCTTTATATTGCTTTAATAGAGTATCATAATATGGAGAATTTATTACGCTATCTTCGCAAAGACATCTATTTTTATTAGGATCGTTTATTTTCGAATAATATACTTGCTTTAGATTTGTATCAAATCGATAAGTATTTGATTCTTTTGATTTGAAATTTTGATGTAGTACAATATTATCGTCGATAAAAGTCATTGAGTGATCGCTATACGAAGTCATAGTAAAGAAATGCTCGCCATTGTGTTTATAAAAAAGCCAATTATACAATCCATCTATTGTAGAATCTTTGTAATACTGTGTTCTAATACCATTGTACCATCTTTGGGAGTAGACAAATACGGTATCAGTAGTGGAATTTAGCAATTTATTTGAAATTTGCCAAGTGTAATACTCTCGTTCTTCATAATTAGAAAAAGAAAACAATTCCAGACTACTTATAATCAAGCATAAACTAATTAAAAAACTGCTAATTAATTTCCAACTCCTACTCATACCTCTCACTCCAGATGGGTAAATAATTATAATTCAAATAATACTAAATCGGGCAGGACTTTTTGAATCATTTTGAAATGCTTATCTAATGTCCAAAGTTTTAAGGAATATTCAAGAGCGAGTGTCGCAATTAATGCGTCTTGGAATGGAACGGTAATACCTGACTTTCTAAGTTTATACAAATTGTCGCCAAGACGCTCCCATCTACTATCACTTGTTGAAATTTCAGGAAAGTTTTTTAGGGCTTGCTTTATTTGTAGAACTTCTTTGTCGGATTTAGCACCTTTCAATAATTCAGCTTTGCAAACTCCAGCTAAAAAAATATCTCGTGTCCTGAAAGTATTTAAATACTTTTCGTCGCCATTTCTCCAGAATTCAATTATTATGTTTGAATCAATTAATATCATATCATCGATGCTTCTCGTAGTTCTTCAATTTCTTTTTGGTCAATATCAATATTCTTAACTAACGCAAAGAAATCAGCCAACAATTCATCCTTATTCTGAGAAGAATTGTCATCTATAGTAATCATTACATCCTTGCCGAAAAATTGATTTAATTCTGGGAAATCTTGGTAATGAGAATCTATTTTTTTTGAAATCACTAAAGTCATATATTCCTCCATAAGATACATATTTAACTATACTTAGAACGCTATATCAATTTTATTATTGTAAGCATCGTCCTAGTCATACCTCTCGCTCCAGATGGATTGCAGCTTTTCTTTGATGGCTTTCTCTCTACCTAATTCCGACGGCTGATAATACGGCTTCGGTGGCACATCGATAGGGAAATAGTTCGCTTTGACGAAGTGCTTATCG
>CAZIIZ010000386.1:0-3776 GCA_964539225.1 uncultured Hyphomicrobiales bacterium
CGATCTGTCCTTTAGCTAAAGTTACATTTTGGTCTTGGGATGGTTCAGCAAAAGTTTATGAGAATAGTACCGAAATTACCGTTGGAGTTGAATTAGCCTACAAATGGGTATTCGCCCAAAATTGGTTAGTAGAACCTCGTTTTCATTATGGAATTGATTTTACTGACATCAAAGGTTTGAATTATGTTCCTTGGGGTATAGGTGTGAATCTTGGCTATATTTGGAAATAGTTTTACAAAGTTAATATAATACTCCGATTTCAATTGTTTAATTTGGAATCGGAGTATTTTTTATTTTATCGTCTTACTGAGGTCAAAATGGAAACTGCGTTTTCACTAAAAGAAAATGACATATCATACTTAAGCCTTTAGAAATTATGTAGAGATAATTCATGAAATCATTCTAATGATTCAGCGGAGCTAATTTTCTCTACATAATTTCACTTTATCCTCACTTTTGGGGAATTTACAAAAGTGTGTCATTAGGAACGTAGTGAAGAATCTATTCTTTCTTCGGTATGCCATTAGAAGCATAGCGAAGTTACTATAAATATCAGATACTTACAAATAATTGGATTCTTCACTTTGTTTAGAATGACGGAATATTAAATCATATTGTTATTTTGAATATAAATATTATTTTTATAGTTTTAACAAAAATAATATAAAAAGTTACAAAAACATTCGTCAAATACCTAAATATTCCTTAATTTTGTTTTTTGTTTATATAATAAAAAGCATTATGAATTTAAAATCGAGAAAAAGCAAAATAATTATCGGTAGTATAATTATAATATTGTTATTATTAGCCGGAACAGGCTATTATTTCTATAGTCAAGCTACTGCCACTTCTAATTTGAGAGTATCAAAAGATGATTTACTTCAAATCAACGACAGCACACTTGATGCTAAAGCAAGTGCTGGATTAGACTCATTATCGAATTTAAAGTCTCAAGTTACCGACAGTTCAGTTTGTTATCGAGTGATGATTACTGGAGTTGATTCCAGATTAGGTACAGGGTGTCCGCACGCTGATGCCAATCATCTGCTTTCAATCTATCCCGACAAAGGTTATATCGACATAGTTTCAATTCCGAGAGGTACTTTAGCTCCTGCCGGACAAAGCGATTCATCCGGTCAAAACTATTTAGCGAATACTCGTGCTATCAAGGGACGAGACAGATATTTAAGCGAAGTATGCCGCATAGCAGATATTGACACTATCCCCTATTTTGCGGAATTTGGATTTTCGCAAGCTGTAGGATTAATTAAATTGCTTGGCTTTGGTAAGAATGCAATGTCAACTTTAAGAGTACTGAGAGCCAGAAAATCTTTTCCGCAGGGCGATTATCAGCGTTGCTACAATCAAGGTCAATTCATTCGCCAAATGATACTGAAACATTTCGAGGCAATGAAAACTCCAGCCGGAGGGATTATTCTTTCTGGAGCATTAGCTTTGGTAGAATCAAATTTACCGAAAGATACTGCTTCAATGTTGGTAGTGCGTTTGATCAAATCCGGTTTCCCGAAAGATTTATCATCGGTAACTGTTCGCTTGAAGCCGGCTTATACTCAAGTAGAGAAATTCAATTTTATGGATCAAAAGTCAATAGATAATCTACACAATCAAATCGTCAGCCGAGCTCCGCACGACAGCACATTCACTCGCGAAAAAACAAGTGATGAACTATCAAATAAAATGTACAGTCGTTTAACGTCTTTAATTAATGACGTTCGCAATAAAAGCAAAGCACCGGAATACGTTATTCGCAGATTAAAACCGGTCAATGAGCAGAAGGCTTGGTATCAAATTGAGGACGTAGTGAATCGTGAGCGAATTCACTCTCAAATATATACCTTACTCCGTTCAGCTTGCGTTGCTACAAATGATAATGAATATATTAAACTCTTAGATGCTGAGAATAATGCAGAAGTAAAAGCATTTATTCCATTAGTTAAAAAGAAGTCCAAAATTAAATATTCATTTAGGTTTTTAGGAAAAGAATATATTATTGGAGAGTTTTAATGTTAAGAATAATATCAAATTCTCAAATCAGTAAATCGATAAAATCACATAAAGCATTTAAGTATTATATTAACTTGGAGAAAATATCAATGGGAAAATTCAAAGCAATAATAATTTTTGCAATTATCATAGTGTTCAATTCAATGAACTTACTATCGGAACAAATGACAATAAATGATTCAAACAGCGTACTATTTCAATGTAATGGACTTTCGCTTACAATTGAGTTTTACAAACCGGAGATAGCAAAATTTTCTTATCGTCTTCCGAACGAAACATTTGGAACCCCATCAAAATCAATTGTCTTTATACAGAGTAAGATTAATATTATTGCTCAAGAATTTTCTAACTATTGCACTTTAGAATCAGATTCATTAAAAATCAATATTGACAAATCAAATCTGGATGCAACAGTCTATAATCGTTCTAACGGTGAAATACTTGCTAATACAATACATTTTGCTACTCCAAATAATTATCGTGGAGTGAGCTTTAAAATTGACTCAAGCGAAGGATTATATGGATTAGGTTCGCATTCATTGCCAATTGATAGAACTGGATACGATTTCACTCTTTATAACTCTACTAAGTTTGGATTTCAATATTGGGTACCAACTTTGAATATTACAATACCATTTTTTACTTTCGGCAATCGTTATTCGATATTCTTCGATAATCACACAAAAAGCTATTGTGGAGTTAGTTCAAGTGCACGCAATGTTTTTGCGTTTTATGCTGATGCTTTACCTTTGGATTTTTATTTTATAAAAGCCGATAATCATCAATCAACGATGAAATGCTACTCAGAATTAACCGGCTATCAACCTCTTCCACCGCTTTGGGCATTAGGCTATTTGCAGTCGAAATGTTATTTTAACGGAGATGATATGGATCAAAGCATTGATAAAATGAAAAGTATAAATTTCCCTATGGATGCAGTATTTTTTGATTTATTTTGGTTTGGTGGAGGTAAAAATATGGGAAATTTTGAATGGGATACTTTGAAATGGACTAATCCATCCCATAGAATATCTCGATTTAGAGAACTTGGTATTAAAACTATATTAGTTTCTGAACCATATATTGCGACTACATCGAAAAATTATCAAGCGGCAAAAGATTCCGGTTATTTATGCCTGCTTCCAAATGGAGAATTGCCAACTCAACCAATTTTAAGTCAGGCTTCAAGTTTAATAGACTTAACCAATCCCCAGGCAATGGATTGGTATGCTCGGTTTTACGAAAAAATAAATCTAAGCGATAGTATTGATGGGTGGTGGTGCGATATGGGCGAGCCTGAAGACCATAATACCCAACTAAGGCATCAAGGTGGATCAGCAATGGATATTCATAATATTTTTAATTTATTTTGGATTAAAGGACTTTATGAAAATTGGAAAAAAACTCGACCAACTGACCGCCCTTTCTTCTTATCTCGTTCAGGATGGGCTGGTATTCAAAAGTATTCTGCATTTATTTGGTCTGGAGATTCGAAAAGTACCTATTTAGGTCTTGAAGCTCAACCGCCAATTATGCTTGGAATGGGAATGTCCGGTTTGGCTTATATGCACGGCGACATCGGTGGTTTTTGGGGTGCACAAAAGCAAGATAGGCTATTTACTCGATGGTTTCAATTGGGTGCTTTTTCGCCTTTGATGAGACCGCATTCCAGTGGAGTTGTACCGACAGAACCAGCTCTTTATTCCGATGATATTTTAGCAATTTGTAGATATTACACTGAACTGCGTTAT
>CAZIIZ010000387.1:0-3776 GCA_964539225.1 uncultured Hyphomicrobiales bacterium
CTCTTATCAACTAATAAGTTAACGCAATTTGTTCCAAGTTCGCCAGTTAAAGCGTCAGCGAATGTAGCGGTTGTACGCATACCCATTCTGTCAGCTTTAGCACCAAGCTCTAAACCGTTAACTCCAAGTTGACCAATAGCTACCCAATATGTACCAGTAGGCAATAATAATGCTGTATCTAATTTGTATGTTACGTATCTGTTGATTCCGTATCTTCCAGTTAAATCATCAACTGCGCGAGTCTTGATTACTTCAGATCCCAGAACTACAGTAGGAGAAGGTAAAGCTCCGTCAGGATTTGATTGGTAAATTCTAAACATAATATTACTTTGATCCATATTGTAAGATGCAAAGTATGCTTGGTAGCCGAAGATTGTATCAGGCTGAGATAGAGTGAATTTAACAGCTATTTGACCAGAGGCATCTCCGCCCAAAGCACCACCAGCGTGAACTACATCTTCGATTAGCATATCTTCAGACCAAGCAGTATTAGAACCGTATCCGCCTAAACAATATCCTCTGATATTTAAACCTCTATTAGATGTTTTTAAGAATTTTGGCACATCATTAGTAGCCATAGTCGGATCAACATCTTTTTCGTAAGTAAATGATTCAGCGAATTTCAAATCAAAATCACTATAGTTATAATCATTTGTAGTATCTACGTCAGCTCTATTAATATTACCTACATAGTGCATTTTTGCATGAATTCTGTATGTACCAGGTCTGTTGCTTCTAGCATTCCAAGCCGGCATTTCTTGAACTGTATCAATACCGCCAGCAAGAATTGGAATATTTACGTTACGGCAATATACAGTGTCTCCAGCAGGATCAGTTACAAAAGCTCTTAAAATAAATGCTTTAGAATTAGTAGAAGTGTTGTTTGACAATTTAACACTTATAGGCACGTTAAGAGCCTGAGAAGCTGGAATGGCTGTATAAGGCCATTTAACTTTTACTGAAGCTACTTCGATATCAGCTTCATTTGGATTCGAAATAATTGAAATATTATCAATTACAAACGGATCGTTATCATCTTGAATAGTTTGAATTTGAGCTTTTTGATGAGCTGTGTAATGGTTAATAGCTTTCTCTTGAAGTCTAAATCTGAAATTTTTCTTCAATGATTCAGCACCATTTGTAATGTAGCTTGGGATAGGGATAAAGATTTTCTTATAATCCCAGTCGAAACCGTCATCATAAGGATCTACTCTTAAACCCTCAGCTTCTGTTAAAGCGTCATCTTTATTAACTTTATCGAAACCTAATCTGTAACCGCCGCCGCCATAAAGAGCGTAAGCTGATACACCGGTTTGAGTTCCGCCGTTAAGATCGCCGTGTTTTCTCCAGTTATCATCAGCCATATTGGTTACGTTTTTCACACCATCGCTGCTTGGATAAGCGAATTCGATTCTAATTTCGTCATTTTTGTATCTTGACAACCATGTAGCTGCACCGTAAGGTGATGTATTTGGTTGAGATTCTGGGAATGCTGCACCGTCATTTATCACAACTCTTGGCTCAGGACCGTATAGAGTTTGATCACAGAAACCTCTATTGCGAAGTGTATTATTTTTACTTTGGATACTTCTTTGTATAGATAAAGATAATACAGGATTAACTTTTCCGTTTAAATCTATAGGGAATGAACGTAATTCATCGCCTGCCTGAGTCTGAGGGTCATTATTAATTAACCAATCAGAACCAGATTCATCATTCACTCTATCCATAAGAATAGCAGGAGAATTCAAATACGATCCCAATTGTTCGTTTTTAGTAGCTTCTTGGTAACGACCTCTTGGAGCTAATGGATACATAGAGTTATCATCAGCACTAATAGCAGTAGCACCAAGGTTTACCCATTTAAGTACCGAAGGTACAGTCGCATTATCTAAATAATGGAACTCAGTAACGTCGTCCTTGAAATTATTAATTCTCTTCATTACCCAAAGTCTTGTATTAGATGTATCATCAAACGGCCATTGATCGCCTAATGCTTCTTTAGTTACTGGGTCAACTGGTTCAGCCATAACTGAAACAGACAATCTACCAATAAATCTTGATTCTAATTCACTTGGAGCGAATGGTCTAAATGTAATTTGAGCAAAATCATAAGGAGGAATACCGTGATTTGTAGTAGGTAAATAAGACTTCTCAGCTCCGGCTCCGCCGTTAGCAAAAGGATCATACCATCTTACTTTTTCGCCAAGTATAAGTGCGTTTACTGTATCTCTTAATGTAGAGTCAGATATCGGCATTACTGTGGAATACACGATATCACCAGTTACATCATTTTTGATACGGATACGAGCTCTAAATTGCAATTGTTGAGCAGTATAGTTTACCCCATTCAAACCTTGGATGTTATTAGTTAAATTCTGAATAACTGTAATAGGCTGAATTGCACCTAATCTAACATCGCCAGCTAATAATTCATAATTAGCAGGATTATCAATATTAGTATTGAAAGCCATATCAGTTGTATTTATTGGATTTCTTACTTTATACTTTGTATTGTGTACTCTTAAAACATTTTTATATTGTTTGAATTTTACACCAATAAAAGGAGCATAATTTGCAGTCGATCTTGGATCAACTCTTTTGTTAAAGTGCGTTACTTGTTCGTATTCCACAACAGGTCCAGAAGTAGTTCCGTCGAAATTTACGTGACGACCGAAACCTCTAACGCCTGAAAGCGTCAAAGCTTGCATAACTTGTACACCGGAATAAGTAGCTTTGTTAGCTAAAGTAGCACCGCCTCTAAAGCGTTCGTATTGAATAGTAATAGAGCTATCTATACGATCAAGTACTACTTGAGCAGAACCGTCCACATAGTTAGCATCTTTACCAATAACTCCATTATCTGGAGCAGTATAATTACTACCCGCAAATTTATGAGTTTGAGTACTGCCCTCTGGCTGTATGTTGATTATGTAAATAATCAGCTTGTCGGAAGTTCTTGAACGTTTGTAGTGAACTTGCGAAAAGTCAATTGCAGTATGCGACCAACGAGCATCGTATTGCATAAATTGCATAGCACCCCAAAATGGAGCAATAATTGGACATTTATTAGCCACTTCAAATCCTTGAAGTCCATTTCCTGGATCTTCGATGAACGGGTTAACGCCATTAGCACGGATACCACCATTGGTAGTAGCAGCAGCTGGATTACCCAAGACAGCATATTTATAGCCGAAATCATCTGGAATTGGATCAGTTATGCTTAAAGCTCCAACTTTTCTTGCTCTAGAGTTTACGCCGATGCCTGCGAATGTCCAGTCCATAGACATAGGATCATAAGCATCTGTAGCTCCTGGAGGAATAGCTCTATTACCTTCAGCATCATAGAAATATCTTCTATTTGATAAAGCTATAGCACCATTGGTTGACACATAAAATGAATCATAACGGATACCGTTAAAATAAAATCCACCGGCTAAACCTAATGGAATTGGACCGGCGATTGCATCATTAGTAGAGTCAATCGCATAATTAGTATTATGTTTGAAATAGCTATTAGTAGCTGGTTTTGCAGGATTTCTAAAGAAAGCAAGTCCTTCTTTCTTATTCAAATTCCAATAAGTAGAATCGACTTGACGTGGACCAGATAAAATTCTTTTCCATAATTCAGGTTCGAAATCCAACGGAACGATTTCCTGATTAACTCTCCAAAATTCTGGAAGATTAGACTCGCGACTATCTACAAAATAATATCCTGTAGAAATAGCAGGAGCATTAGTCGGATTAGCTGCGGTAGTAGTAAAAGGTGCCGGATA
>CAZIIZ010000388.1:0-3770 GCA_964539225.1 uncultured Hyphomicrobiales bacterium
ATAGGCAAACTGTTGCCTATCCTCAGTATCTAGTATAGTTACTGAAGGAAATTTTCCAAGATAGTGAGCCACTTGCCATACATCGGATGCCGCAGTCTGAGGATGTATATAATTCTTATCTCTTGCTTCTGCCGGAATATCGCCCGGAGCGATGCCGCCCCGAGTGTCAATTCCATCAACCGTTTTATGGTAATCCGCCATCGCCTTTTGCCTCAATTGTTGCAGGTTTTACTCTGCCGTATTTATACCAATTAATTGCGTAAATTATTAATCCAATTAGTAACGCAGTTAGCATTCCATAAGAGAAAATTCCTGCTTTCGCTAGCCACGGCGTTTCGATTATCACTTCCTTGGTCTCGTATTTCGTTAATGTGTCTCGTGCCGTATAAAAGATAGTATCGGGCTTAATTTTATAATAAACCCATCTCGTCCTCGGCACGAATTCAATCTGTACTACCGTGTCTCCGGCTTTTGTTCTTGCGTATTGATATATTGTATCTTGACTTGCCGGAATAAAACAACCATCTCGCAAAAAATTATCATTCCTGCGAATGCAGGAATCTATTTTTATTTGCATCATACCCGAATCGATTATTACGGGAGGAATAATTGTATAGGTAGTGTCTCGAATATGAGTCTCTCGGCTAATATCCGGACTTCTACACGATGCCAATACACTAATCATAATCGCAACTGCCAAAAGCCTTATCGAAGGCTCGCATTCAAGTATTCTCATATTAACCTGTCGGAGTAAAGTAAATTATTCTAAAATTCCCATACAAAAGTATCATTCTGATTCGCTCATAGATCCCGTCGCCGTCGCTCTGACTTCCGGCAACTCCATTGCTAGTATTTCCTTCTATCGTCTGCACCTTATCGTTTGCCATCTGTCGGACCACTATTGCCACGTGTCCGCTCCCAGTATTCCGTTTTCCTTTGTATTTTGCCCAAACCGCAACCCAGCCGGGTAAGACTTTGTAGTACCCTTTTACCACTCTTGAGGCTCGTATTGATTTCTGATTAATGTATCCTTGAGCCATACCGCCCCGATATTTCGGTTCGGACGCTCCGGCTCGCTTTAGAATTTCTGCGACCGTCCAGCCGCACCAACTCAGCCCCGGCTTGCCGCCGTTATTTTTCTGAATCGCTTCTACTGAATCGCCACGATTATAACCGTGTTCTACGATTCCTATCATTTGCCGGGCTTCGTGAACTATTCTCGCTCCGATATTTTCTACAGAATTCGCCCTAACGGGTAGCGAAGCCGTGAATAATAATAGAGAAAGCAAGAATAATCGCACTAACCAATATCGCCGTCGCACCGTCTCCATCCGTAAAAATCCTTTCCACTAAGTCGATTTTCGGCATTCCATAAACATCTACCACGTATAAAACCGCCAAAAATCCGAACAATACCAGCATCGCCTCGCCCCACATCGCAAACGCAGGAGCGAATACCATCAACAGCACAAACAAAAGTACCGCCGCTATCCCAAGCAAAATAATTGCTTTCCCATTAATCAACTTTTTCACATCAAATTCCTTTCTTACCGTAATTCGTAATTCTTAATTCGTAATTGATTATTTAATTACCAATTCGCCTGCCGCCAATTTCGCAATATCCTCAGCCGTCAATGCCGGAATCACCACTTCTTGACCGCTTGCGAATCCCGTCGGCAATATGCTCATTGTAGGCAAAGTTGTTATTCCGAGCGGTTCGGATTTGCCAGCAAACACAAGTGATTCGCCTTCCCACGCTTTGCCCTTGGTTGAGTAACTTACATCGCCAAGCGTCCCCAAAGCAAAGCCAATTCCGATATGATTCCCATCAATTGATTTGCCCATATCTATCGAAATTATGCTCGTATCTTTCTGCAATTCTAATTGCAGTATGATATTTTCTTTCAGACTAATTCTCACTGCCGCCGTTTCGCCTGATTTCTTCTTCGGAGTATTTCCGGTTACTATTGTTAGCTCCGGATATACTGCCGTTGTGCCGCTTCCGCTTTCTTCTTTGAATTCCGTATCTCCGGCATTCAACGTAAGAGTTACCGGATTTATCTTAGTTCGGATAGTCTGAGCCGAGGCAGTCTCGTAACTCATATAACTATCTTCGGATTTACTATCGCTCGGCTTTGGCATTTTCAGCGTATTGCCATCGCCCTGCATATCGTACAAATACGACAAAGGAGTTGCCGGAAGTTCGTACTTGCCAGTAGTGGCATTTTTCACTAGTGGAGTTACCGCCGCCACCTTGCATCCGGTCCCTGCCCACATCAATTCGCCTGCACTCATTTTTTATCACCTTTCCTAGATTCTATCGCTTGGGTAAATCGCCGCATTGTCTTATTCAGATGTTTGCGGTTCTTTTTAAATTCTTTTTCGATTGAATATTTCACAGCCGCCAGCTCATCGCCGTGCTGCTTCATTACGTGTTCGATAATCGTATGCTTCTCGGCGTGAGTCAACACTTCCTGAGTTTCTTGTTTTCTATCTCGTTTGAGCATCAGCTTGGCGGAGAACGCACCGACCACAGCCGCTATTAAATTATTTATTAACCCATTTGCATATTCACCCACGCCCAAAGCTCCCAATTATCATTTTTTACATTATCGTTTTATTCTAATACCGGATAATTTTCTAACCGCTTCATCTACGGTCAAACCCCAGTTAATATCTGTCTCGACCTCAGTCTCGTAGAATACACCAACACGCCCTTTGTCTACCACACCGATTCCACCCGAAGCTATGCCAACTAAGCCGTTTCGCTCATCCGCCGAGCAACAGATAATCGAAGTACAATCCGTAGAAGTACCGCAAGTCTCATTCATTGGCATAATCAAACGCCTCACTGTATCAGCTTTTGTCTTTACCATTTTCGGGTCAATAATTGGCGTATCATATATCATATTAATACTAAGCGGATTACCTAACGCATCCTGTGCTTTCTCGGTTCGCACATGCTTGCTACCACTATTGAATAAGAAATTTCGCATATAGACATTCATAATCAAGAATTTATTCTCGCCCTCGGTTTGTTCGATCATTAGCGATAATTCTAACTCAAGTTGCTCTCTTGATTCATTAGCCTCATCACTGTTGCCAGTCGAAATCTGCAATCCATCCGCACTGCCCAATTTGGTTATATTGCCTGCCGGAATTAATTTTGCAAGCCCATCAGCATTTTTCCCAACACCGTTCCCATTAATAGCCTGGTCAGTCAAATACTTACCAAAACTACGAGACCAAGTAAGCAACTGAGAAGCCCTTTCGCCTGCCGTCTGCTCGCTCCTTTGTTCGTGAATCCTGTCAGTTTTAACAGTATCACCGAAAATTTTAAGTGCAATATCTACCGTATTAGGGTCAATAGGGTCATTCGCTGCGTAATCGCTGTTTATCACACGCCCTTGCCCAACACCGTCAATATTATAGCCTTTTGGAAGGCGTATCATGTTGCCAGTAATTTGCCGAAATTGCAGATAGTTAAATATTGGGGCTGCTGCAAATATTCCATTCAATACCAATGCTGCAAATTGGTCAGACTGCGAATATTTCTTATTGCCCGGTAATTGATTCAGAAACATTATCTTACTCCATCGTTAAAATTTTATCAGTTAATTACTTTGCCGCATCATCTTTAAATGCCTGCTCAGCTCCTGCCAATGCCGCTTCTAACGGTGTCGGTGTCTTAGTGCCTACATTTGTTGCACCTGTGTTTGGCTGAGTATTCCCGGCTGGATGAGTTCCGGCATTTATTGGAGCTTGAGTAT
>CAZIIZ010000389.1:0-3754 GCA_964539225.1 uncultured Hyphomicrobiales bacterium
CCTGTCTGTGTGCATCTCACTCTTACGCGAGTCGGGGCACTATTGCGTGGTAATTTTTGCAGACCCTCGTAGTCGCCGAGTTTCTTCAATTCTGCTCTGATAGCACTGTATTTTTCTACGAGAGCTTTTCTTTTTTCATTTCTTGCAATTACTGCTGTTGTTGACATAATTTTTCTCTAATTAATCTTTTTTACGAAATGGAAAACCAAATTCAGTTAATAGAGCATGTGTTTCTTCATCGGTGCTGGATTTTATTACAAAAGTAATGTCTAATCCGGTGATACGGTTTACTTTGTCCACATCAATTTCCGGGAAGATAATCTGCTCTTTAATACCAATAGTGTAATTGCCTCTACCATCGAAGGATTTATCGTTAAATCCTCTAAAGTCTCTTATACGAGGAGAAGTGATGTTGATGAATCTATCTAAAAATTCATACATTCTTGCTCTACGTAATGTTACCATACAGCCGATAGGCATACCGGCGCGGAGTTTGAAGTTAGAAATTGCTTTCTTAGCTCTTTTAACAGCTGGTCTTTGACCTGCGATTAACTCCATTTCGTTGATAGCGGAATTAAGAGTCTTCATATCCTGGGTAGCTTGACCAATTCCCATATTTAGGCATATTTTTTCAAGCCTTGGCACCTGCATAACTGACTTATAATTGAATTTTTTCATCATAGCAGGCACTACAGTAGTGTAGTAGAACTCTTGGAGTCTAGCTGCCGGAATTTGGGCATCTTTAACGTCTTCGAGCCTTTTGCCTTCGGGCTTGATATCTAATTTTTTAGAGCTTCCAGAATTTTGGGCTCCAGCTTTACTCTGTGTCTTTGCCATTATTTTTATCAACTTAGTTAATTGTTACAATTAAATATCTTTTTTATCTGTTTTAGCATAGCGAACTGCGTGACGCTTGCCGTTTTCTTCTACTATACGAATGCCTACTTTAGTTGCTTTTTTGCTTGAATCTAACAGCATTACGTTAGAGTAGTGTATTGGCATCTCCATGCTAACAATACCGCCTTGAGTATTTTGTTGGTTCGGGCGCATGTGTTTCTTACGAATATTAACGCCTTCTACTAAAACTCTCATATTCTTAGAATCTACGTTAAGAATTCTTCTTGGTGTAGATCCTTTGTCGTTGCCGGCGATAACTTTTACTGTATCGCCCTTTTTTATTTTTAATTTCATTCTCTTCTATCCTTAAATTACTTCGGGCGCTAATGATATGATTTTCATATAATTCTTTTCACGTAATTCTCTGGCAACTGGGCCGAAAATACGAGTGCCTCTTGGCTCGCCGTCGTTTTTAAGTATTACTGCGGCGTTATCGTCGAATCTGATAAACGAGCCGTCTTTCCTCTTAATTTCTTTGCTAGTACGCACGATAACGGCTTTGCAAACTTCGCCTTTTTTAACGTTACCGTTAGGCAAAGCGGCTTTGACAGAGCATACAACCATATCGCCTACGCGAGCGTATCTCTTGCCGTGACCGCCGAGTACTCTGATACAGCGGACTTTTTTCGCTCCGGAGTTATCAGCGACGACTAAGTTGGTTTCTTCTTGTACCATTTTTAATTTCCTTTATACTATTTGGCTCGTTCGACAATTTCAACTAAGACCCATCTTTTACATTTGCTAAGTGGTCTATGCTCTTTAATTCTAACAACGTCTCCAATATTGCATTCATTGTTTTCATCGTGAGCCATAAATTTCTTATGTTTTTTATAGTACTTTTTAAAGATTGGATGAGCTACGTTGCGCTCAACCTCTACAGTAATAGTTTTTTCTGCTTTATTCGAAGTTACTACGCCCTGAAGAATTCTCTTTTTGGCAGTTGCTTTCGTGCTTGTTGCATTATCTGCTGGCATATTTTGATTCATCTTTCATTATTCCTTTTAATTTGCCCGCTTGCGTTCGTGTAAAATTGTTTTTATTCTTGCTATATCTTTTCTCAAAATTCTAAGATAAGCAGTATCGTGCAATTGGCTCAATGCCGATTGGAATCGTTGCTTAGCTAAAGTCTCTATCGACTCTACTAATTGTCCTTCCAAGTCTTCTGTTGAAAGGTCGCGTAAGTTTATTGCTTTGCGTGGTTTCATTATATTTAAACCAAATCTATACGTTTAACAAATTTAGTTTTTATTGGCAATTTGTTCGTTGCTAAGCGCATTGCTTCTTTTGCTAAGTCTTCGGCTACACCATCGACTTCGAACATAATTCTGCCTGGTTTCACTACTGCTACCCATCCTTCAGGTGAACCCTTACCGGACCCCATACGTACCTCTAAAGGTTTTTTGGTGTATGGCTTATCTGGGAAGATTCTAATCCATATCTTACCGTCGCGTTTTAAATAGCGGTTGATGGCGATACGGGCAGCCTCTATTTGTCTATTTGTTATCCATGCGTGTTCCATCGCTTTCAAAGCAAATGAACCGAATGAGATAGTAGAGCCTCTTTGTGCTTTACCGCGATTTCTCCCGCGTTGGGTTTTGCGGTATTTTACTCTTTTAGGTGATAACATCTTATCGTCTCTTTATTTTACTATGATTATTGCTGTTTACCGATTATTTCGCCTTTAAAAATCCATACTTTTACACCGATTGCACCATAAATAGTATGACCGGTGGAAGTAGCGTAGTCTATGTCTGCTCTTAATGTGTGAAGAGGAACTCTACCCTCTTTATATTGTTCTGTACGAGCCATTTCTGCCCCGCCCAAACGACCTGAACACATTACGCGGATTCCTACTGCACCCATTCTCATCCCTGAAGATACTGCTTGTTTCAAAGCTCTACGGAAGGATATTCTGCCTTCGAGCTGTTGAGCGATATTATCAGCTACTAAAATTGCATCTAATTCTGGTCTTTTAATCTCAGTGATTAAAATTTTAACGTCTTTAGTTGTCAATTTTTTCAATTCTTCTTCAAGCTGGGTGATGTCCTTACCGGATCTACCGATAATTACGCCCGGACGGGAAGTATGGATAGTAATTCTTAGCTGTTTGGCTGTTCTCTCGACTACTATACGAGCTACGCCAGCTTTTTTAAGACGGCTGCGGATATAGTTACGAACCTTTAAGTCCTCTGCGAGCTTATCAGTCAAGTTTCTATTTTCAAACCAGTTGGCGTCCCATGGTCTGATAATTCCTAAGCGAAGCCCAATTGGATTTGTCTTTTGTCCCAATTTATCTCTCTCCAAAATTTTAAGAGCTAATTAATTAATTATTTATTGTCTCTACCACTATTGTCAAGTGGTTTGAGCGTTTTTTCATTCTATATGCTCTACCCATCGGGGCAGGTAAGATTCTTTTCATTGCCGGTCCTGGATTAACCCATGCGGCTTTGATTCGTACTTGATCTAGATCGAAAGTATTTCCGTCTGCTGCATTGCTTAAATTTGCAATTGCTGAACGTAGTACCATCTCTGCATCTTTTGCTGCCCATTTAGTATTGAATCTTAAAATACTAATTGCTTCTGCAGCATTTTTGCCTCTGACAAGGTCGATTACTAGTCTCATTTTTCTGGGAGACGACCTAATATACTTCTTTAATGCTCTGGCTTCCAATTTTTTTCTCCTGTATTAAAAATTATCTTTTACCTTTGGAATCTTTTCTGTTTCCAGCATGTCCGCGGTAAACTCTGGTAGGTGCGAATTCGCCGAGCTTATGCCCTACCATATTTTCTGTTACATAAACCGGTATAAATTTATTACCGTTATGCACTGCAATAGTATGCCCTACGAAATCAGGTG
>CAZIIZ010000390.1:0-3752 GCA_964539225.1 uncultured Hyphomicrobiales bacterium
TTTGTTAATTTATCAAAATAATTAATATAATAAAAATTAAATATTATTTTACGCATCTGCTATTTCATTCAATTGGAAGTTCCCAAGTATTTTCGAATTCTGCTACTAATTTCAAATTAGTAAATTCTCTTTTTATCGGTGTGATAGACACATAATGATTATGAACTGCTATGTCGTCTGCATTGTCGCGAACGTCATTAATTCTGTAATCTCCGGCGAACCAATAATACTCTCTGCCGAAAGGATCGACTCGCTTATCATATTTATCCACCCAAACCGAATCACTATAGTCGGTAATTTTAATACCTTTAATTTCGCTTAGATATGCTTTGGGTACATTTACGTTTAGTAAAACGCCCTCAGGCAATTCCATAGCTAACATCTTCTTCGCAATTATCTTGCCATATTTCGCAGCAGCTCGGCAATCAGCATCTGCCCTAAAATCAGCCAAAGAAATAGCCATCGACTTGATTCCAAAAATCACACCTTCGGTTGCGGCAGCGACAGTACCTGAATATAACATATTTATCGAAGTATTCTGTCCTAAATTAATTCCCGAAACGACTAAGTCCGGTTTAATTGGTAACAATTCGCAAATAGCCAATTTCACACAATCTGCCGGAGTACCGTTAACAGCCCAAGCAGTTATCCTTTCGCCCATTTTATAAGGAATAGCTCTAAGAGCTTGATCTATTGTCAATGCCTGCGACACAGCACTTCGCTGTCTATCCGGAGCGACTACATAAACATTAGCGATACTCTTTAATTCTTCAGCTATTGCTAATATTCCAAGAGAATCGATACCGTCATCATTGCTAATTAAAATAGTTTTATCTGTTATGTTCATTACCAACCGAACACTCTCGAAATATCATTATAGAACATAAATACCATCAGCAATACCACAAATGCCAAACCGGCTTGCTGCACCATCATTTTAAATTTGATTGGTACTTCTCTGCGGATGATTGCTTCAATAATGATAAATATTAAATGTCCACCGTCTAAAGCTGGAATAGGTAAAATATTAACAATTGCTAAAGTAATTGACAGCAGAGCTACAAAATGTAAGAAACTGATAAATCCCATTTCTGCTCTTTGAGAAGCACTTTTCGCAATCAAAATAGGTCCGCCTAAGGATTGCTTAACGGACATATTACCTTTGAAAATTTGAGTAAATGTATTAAAGAACATACTGGACGAACTAACACACTCATCAAACCCAATACCCAATGCTTCGAACACACTATAAGTACGGTGAATAACTTTACCATAAAATCCATCACTAAGTCCAACTCCAATAATACCAGTAGCATCAGGAGTAACGCTTACTTTCACAGTATCTGCTCGGCGTTTATATACTACTTCTATAGCTTTTTCTTTATTTGCCTTCACCATCATTTGAAATTGAGAAAGCGATTTCATTGGAATAGCATTCATAGACAACACTGTATCGCCTTCTTGCAATCCGGCTTTGCCAGCTTGCTTCACGGTCTCTACACCTGTCAAGAACACATAAGCATTATACGGAGCCAAACCTAATTGTTTTTCTCCAGAAACAGCTTTTACCAATTGATTACCATCTACATACATAGTAGCAGGATTACCATCGCGAATAATTTCTAATTTACGAGATTTCCCAAAATCCTTAAAAGCAAGTTGAGATAACATATCCTGCCAAGTATATACCTTAACATCATTCACGGAAGCGATTTTATCGCCTTCTTTCAAACCAATCAATTCGGCAACCGAACCTTTTTGAACATATCCGACTACGGTAGTACCATTATGAAATGTACCTTGGCTTAAAGTAATAAATGTAAATATCATTAATGCGAGCAAGGCATTCATAATAACGCCTGCACAGATAGTAAATGCTTTTAGAAAAGCATTTTTAGAACGGAATTCCCATGGCTTAGGCTCTGACTGCACAAAATCGGTATCCATACTTTCGTCTATCATACCGGCAATTTTCACATATCCGCCAATTGGAAACGCTGACAAACGGTAATCGCAATTGCCCTCACCATCGAAATCTTTAGCCAAAGCTCCAAAAGTAAATCCTGTTTTTTTATTCCAACCGAATAGTCTGAATCCCATTCCTACTGCGAATATATCCACTCGCATTTTTGAAATACGAGCAGCTATAAAATGCCCAAACTCGTGAATGAATACTAAAATCCCTACTACTAATATAAAGTAAAATGTTGATGATAAGAATTCCATCTATCTTTACTGCCTTTCTACAATTCTATATTTAATCTAATAATTTCTTTGTAATTACGCTGAACGAATTCTTTGGTTACGGAATTTGATTCGATTACGTCGTTTAGAGACGGTTCAGCTATAAATTCTATTTTCCTCAATGCTATTTCTATTATTTTTGGTATATCTGTGAAATGAATTTTGTTATCCAAAAACAAATAAACAGCTGCTTCATTGGCTGCATTCAATACCGCACAACTATTGCCGGCTCGATCTAAACAGTTATAAGCCAATTGCAAACACGGGAACTTTTCCATATCTGGATTGCTGAACGATAACTGTGCAATCTTAGCCAAATCTAATCGTTCATTTCTCATCTGCAATCGTCTCGGAGCTGTTAGCGAATAGGCAATAGGCAATTTCATGTCAGGCAATCCTAATTGAGCTTTCACCGAACCATCTCGGAACTGGACTAATGAATGAACTATACTCTGCGGATGAATCAATACTTCAATTTGGTTCGGCTTAATATCGAATAACCACATAGCTTCAATTATCTCAAAGCCTTTATTCATCATAGTTGCTGAATCAATTGTGATTTTATTGCCCATATCCCAATTCGGATGATTGAGTGCTTGCTCTAAAGTAATATTCTTAAATTCATCATTTGGCAAATTCCTGAATGGACCGCCCGAAGCTGTAAGAATAATTTTCTCTAAATCATCTCGGCGTTCTCCGGCAAGACATTGCAAAACGGCACTATGCTCGCTATCAACAGCGATTATAGAGCGACCTTGCTGCTTGGCTTTAGTGCTTATTATTTCTCCGGCTGCCACTAATGATTCTTTATTGGCTAAAGCAATATCTTTACCGGCACTTACTGCGGAATATGCAGGCACTACTCCCGAAAATCCAACTAATGCCGACAGCACTATATCATTCTCGGAGTAATCTGCAGCATAATTCACGGCTTCCGAACCGCAAAGAATTTCGCCTTGGAATTTTGTATTTTTCTTGAATTCTGAATATGACTTTTCATCAGCTATCACTACGCCTCTAGGATTATACTTTATTGCCTGCTGTTCGAGTACGTCAATACTTTTATTAGCAGTCAAGTAGTTGATCCGAATATCGCGTGCGATCTCATCAATTACTTCTAATGTCTGAGTGCCGATTGATCCAGTCGAACCCAATATGCTTATACTATTATAATTTACTTTCATTATATTTTATATAGATAATCTTGAGTAATATCTTTTCCGGTTTTTTGAGAGATCATTCTAAATTCATCAATGTGCAAACTTTCGCTCTGAAGCACTTGGATTTTTGCGAAGTATTTAATCATAAGTCTGGAAGTACGAGTAAGCGTGCCTTCGGTCAAATATGTAGCCATCGACGGATGCACCATTAATGTTAAGCGGAATTCTCTGGATTTGGCTCTAAAGCTACGCAACCATCCTTCTATAGAATTCACTAAAACTGCTTTAGAAACTATTTTGCCTCTGCCCTCGCAAGTAGGACACACTTCAGTTATTTTATCCGCTATA
>CAZIIZ010000391.1:0-3740 GCA_964539225.1 uncultured Hyphomicrobiales bacterium
AAGTTCAGCATTTTTTATATTTTCTTTAGCGATGCTTACTACTTTCGGCGAATCATCAAATCCAATTATCTGATGTTTAAATTCACGTTCTGCGGCTTTAGCATTGTCGTGAATTTTCTGCCACAGCTCTTTATCGAAATCATTCCATTTCATAAATCCGAAATTATTATTCAAAATGCCCGGTGCGATATTATGAGCTATAGTTGCAGCTTCCATCAGCATAGTTCCCGAACCGCACATAGGATCGATGAAATCGCTCTGTCCGTCCCATTCGGCAAGCATTATCATACCGGCGGCGAGTACTTCATTAATCGGAGCCAAGCCCTGACCAATTCTATAGCCGCGTTTGTGCAGAGAATTTCCTGAACTGTCTAATGAAACAACGCATTGATCTAAATTGATATAGAAATGCAAACGCAAATCTGGATCGTCTAAATCTACATTCGGACGTTTGCCATCGTAAGCAGTTCGCAATTGATCGACTACGGCATCTTTAGCCTTCATCGCCAAGAAGTTAGAATTAGTGAATTTCTCGGAATACATCGCCACGTTTATCGCAAATGTAGTGTCGGGAGTGAGATACTTATTCCACTCGATAGCGAAAGTATTATCGTAGAGATCTTGTTCGTTGCGGATTTGGAATTTTGCAATCGGCTTTAAGATTCGCAATGCCGTACGCAGTTCCAAATTTGCTCTGTACATAGTCTCTAAATCGCCTTGAAAAGTAACTGCTTTGTACATCAATTCGATGTCTTCTGCACCGATTTTCTCTAATTCTCCGGCTAAGATTTCTTCGAGACCGAAGTTGGTCGTAGCCGTCATTGGGTATTTGTTTTCCATAATTTCTGTAATTTATTTATAAAGGATTTCTCAATTTTTATCATTAGCTTTAATCATGTTTCACGACAGGAATAGAGCCGATTCGCAAGACGGATTAGGGCATGGAATATTTAGATAATCAGAACACTTGATAAAACAATCATTTTTATACAAAATCGTTGTAGCTCATTAGGGTAATAAATATAGCTCATTTTTGCTCCAAATTGAGCTTGAATTAACAACTATTTGAGCTGAAAGTATTTTGTATGAAAAATTCAGCAATGAAAACTAATAAAATAATTGCTAGCGTAGTTTCCGAAGACAGTGATGGTATTGGAGTTGAAATTTATTTAGAAGATAAATTACTACTTGATATATTCCGTGATGATACTAAAAAAACACGTACGGTTACTTTCTATAGTAAGGATATTCCACTCGAAATTTTAGAAGATAGTATTGAATTCTTCAACAGAGAAATCCCAACGGAATTTATTGAATAAATCAAGATAAGAAAAATGGAATTGATACAGAATACGAATGAATATAAGAATTGGTTTGACGAATTAAAATCTGAAATTCAAAATTCTCAAATCAAAGCTGCCATCGCTGTCAATAGAACTCTTTTAGATTTGTATTGGAAAATGGGTAAGTCAATTTCTGAAAAATTGAGAATTAACAATTGGGGTTCATCAGTTATTGATAATTTATCTATAGATCTGAAACGACATTTCCCTAATCAACAAGGCTTTTCACGTTCAAATCTATTCTCAATTAGAAAGTGGTACGAGTTCTATTCTAATTCCGGTTTGGAATTAGAATTTGTCCAACAGCTTGTTGGACAAATTCCTTGGGGACATAATATTGTAATTATTACGAAATCATCATCCATCGACGAGGCTGTGTTTTATATAAATAAAACAGTTGAAAACAATTGGTCAAGATCTATTTTGATACATCAAATTGAGTTAGATTTGTATGCTCGAAGCGGTAAAGCAATTACTAATTTCAAGCATACATTACCATTGCCTCATTCGGAATTAGCGAATGAAATACTCAAAGACCCATATAAATTCGATTTTTTGACATTAACAGAAAAAGCCATAGAGAAAGACATCGAATAGCAATTAGTTACTCATATTACCTCATTTTTGCTTGAATTAGGTAATGGATTTTCATTCGTTGGCAAACAAATACCTTTGAAAATTGACGGAGATGATTACTTTATTGACTTGCTATTTTACCATATCAAACTGAGATGCTATATTGTAGTTGAATTAAAATCCGGTAAGTACAAAGCTGAATTTGCAGGAAAAATGAATCTGTACCTGTCAGCAGTTGATGATTTGATTAGAACTGAAGATGAAAATCCAAGCATAGGCTTATTGCTATGCAAAGAAAAATCTGAAATCGTCGCTGAATATTCATTACGTGGGACATCACAACCGATGGGTATCGCCGAATACGAAATAATAAACTCATTCCCGAAAAAATTAACTGCTAATCTGCCATCAATAGAAGAAATCGAGAAAGAACTTACTACTTCTCTAAATTTTGAATTTTAACAATCCAAAATTATTATGATTTGCAAGACTGATTAAGACAGGAATATTTGGAATTGATACCATTAAAATAAAGTAATAAGGTTGAGGGACTTGATGGAAAAATTTTTCTACTAAGGTTAGAAGTTGGAAAATGAAATTTTAAAACCTTATCTTTAAATTCTAAACCTTAAGACCGTTGCAAAAGTCAATTTTTTTTAATATTCCAATAATTGAATTAGGAATACATCTCAATGTTGTATTATCCGTATATCAATGTGATTACGAGAGTTATAGATTCCTGCATCCACTCGAAGACTCGTTCCGCAGGAATGACAACGACACGGTTACTAAGTTTTGCAACGGTCTTACTTTAGCAAAAAAGGTTCTTTTTTCATATCAAACCTTATTCCGAAGAGTTGCTGTGAGAATTGCAATCATTGATACTCAAAACAAGGTTTGTTTTGGTAAGGATTTGAATCGAGACTAAGGTGCTTGGTCTCAGATTCAGTTCGAAGCATTCCCTTATCCAATCTAAATAGCTTAATCGATATTCGTCTAAATATTTTATTATGCTTACCTAATCCCTAATTTTACGATTTAATCTTTGTCATATTCTATTATTAGCTTGATAATAGTCAATTATTATGTTATATTGCATATATTACTACAGAGTAATATAATCTAAATCTTTATAAGTTATGGAATATTAATATAAATAAGGGTCAGAAATATGAGAAAAACTGTACTGATTGTAACGCTTTTCGTACTGCCATTAATAGTAATATATATTAATTTGCAGGACAAAAGCACCCAACAATTCAAGCTGAATAAGCTGAAGGAGCTGGTCGCTGAGAAGCATAAGCCCGGAGTGGATCACAGCAAATTGCCGGAACTCCAGAAGACTTTCGCTCGTCCGCAGGACGTTACTTTGGCTTGTATAGCTTGCCATACCGAACGCCACAAGGAGATAATGAATACTCCGCACTGGCAGTGGAAAAATGAAGAATACGTCGAGGGACGCGGTATCATTTCCACCGGGAAACGCAATATAATCAATAATCATTGTATTTCGATTAATGGCAGCGAAGGCTCTTGCAATAAGTGCCATATCGGCTATGGATACGACAGCAAGGACTTCGATTTTACTAAAGCTGAAAATGTGGACTGCTTGGCATGCCATGCTAATAGCGGAAATTATGTAAAAGGCAAAGAAATGGCTGGCTATCCCGATCCAAAAATTGATTTGGCTACCGAAGTTAAGACTATTGGATTGCCGAAAATGGATAATTGCGGTAAATGCCATTTCGACGGTGGCGGCGGCAATAATGCCAAACACGGCGATTTAGAAGAAGCACTATATTCCACAACTAAAGACGTGGA
>CAZIIZ010000392.1:0-3716 GCA_964539225.1 uncultured Hyphomicrobiales bacterium
GATCCTTGCAATTATGCCTTGGAATTTCCCGTTCTGGCAAGTATTCAGATTTGCCGCTCCGACATTGATGGCGGGAAATGTAGGGCTGTTGAAGCATTCTCGGAATACTATGGGATGTGCCATCGAAATAGAAAATATATTTATCAATGCCGGATTCCCGGACGATTGCTTCAGTAATTTAATAATTGGTTCGAATCCTGTAGAAAGCATAATCTCGAACAAATTAGTTTCTGCCGTTACTTTGACAGGTAGCACTCCTGTTGGTTCGCTCGTAGCGATGCAAGCCGGAAAACATTTAAAGAAGACGGTATTAGAACTCGGCGGTAGCGATCCATATATAATATTAGAAGATGCCGATTTGGAGTTGGCAGTACCTGCTTGTGCTGAAGCCCGCTTGATTAATTCCGGTCAAAGTTGCGTAGCGGCGAAAAGATTTATCGTGGCAGAAAATATTTACGATAAATTCTTAAATGACTTCGCAGAATATTTTTCTACGAAGAAAATGGGCGACCCTTTCGACAGAAATAATTCAATCGGGCCTCAAGCTCGAAAGGATTTACAATTAGATTCGCATCATCAGGTGATAGAATCAATTGCTCAAGGTGCAAAGCTGGTTTATGGAGATGAAAGTTATAGTTATCTCGATAAACAAGGATTCTATTTCCCTCCGACGATACTGGCTGATATTAGTAAATCCATGCCGGCATATACTGAAGAATTATTCGGACCCGTTGCAGCTGTTATCCCTGCCAAGACCGAAGTTGAGGCTATTGCAATTGCAAATGATACTCCATTCGGACTCGGAGCAGCAATTTTCACTCAAGATATTGAACATGGCAAATACTTGGCAGAATTTGAGATTAATGCCGGAGCTTGTTTCGTAAATGATTTTGTAAAAAGCGATCCGAGACTGCCTTTCGGTGGAATCAAAGAATCTGGCTATGGTAGAGAATTAGGCGAGGACGGAATAAAGGAATTTATGAATATTAAAACGGTAGTCGTGAAATGAGAGCAGTAGTCCAAAGAGTAAAGAAATCATCAGTTACAGTTTCGGATGAGGTCGTTGGGGCAATTGATAAGGGCTTAATGGTGCTGATAGCAGTAGCAAGTACGGACAGCGAATCGACTATTAATTGGTTTACTAATAAATTAATCAATCTTCGAATATTCGAGGACGAAAACGGGAAAATGAACAAATCTCTTTTAGATGTCAATGGTGAGCTGCTAATTGTATCAAATTTTACTTTGTATGGTGATGCAAAAAAAGGATTTCGACCTTCTTTCGGCGAGTCTGCTGAACCAATTTTCGCAGAAAATATCTACAATAAATTTGTAGAAAATTGCAGACAGACGTACCCGCAAATCAAAATCGAGACTGGTTCTTTCGGAGCGATGATGGACGTAATGATAGTCAATGATGGACCGGTTACTATCATAATTGATAAATAGATTATAACGAAAATAATAAGGACGACGTGAATAATATTATTGCACGTCGCCCTTTTAAATTATCAGTCGGGAAATATTGATTTCCAATACTGGTTATTGACTATTTCACTACATTCATTAAAGTTTGGAAATTAGTATTAGTTCCGCGAACAGTTACTAAGTATAATCCAGAATTTAATTCAGAGGCATTAATTATTACGCTATTTGTACCGTTAACTAATGTTTGATAGATAGTAATCATTTCTTTGCTTTGCATATCGCTAACAGTAATTGTAGCGTTGCCTTCGTTGGCTTGGAAATTCAATGTAGTCGATGATTGAACCGGATTAGGATAAATTGATAAATCCGATTTTTGTCCGTCTTCTACGCTTGTAGGTTCCAACGATTTTGCATCCATAAATAAATTAGCATTAGCAGTTACGTTTTGAGCATCAATTGTAATGGTAGTGGATTTTGAGCCTAATCCGATTTTTGAAGCTCTCAAAGTAAATTCGCCAAAGCCTAAATTGTCGAAATTGAATTCGCCGTTTTCGTTTGTATAAGCATATTTTACAGGATTAGAATTTGCGTCGTAAGCAGTAACTAACACACCGCTAACACCAGTTCCGTTGTCAAGTTTCTTGAATGCTGCAATTTTGCCAAATCCTTGTTCAATTTTGCCGACCACTTTGCCAAAGCCGTTAACGTCAGTTATATTAGGCAATGTAATGTCATAAAGCACAGCCGGCATAGAACCATTTGCAAGCGGAACTACTATTTCAGTAGCATCTTCCCAATTCCAAGTAGCAAGCCCTGAATTAACAAAGAATCCCGGTAATAATGGTCTGTTAACTGGCATTGCAAATAGAATATAGTTACCTTGTGCAAGATGTTTGAAATCATAGTAACCTAAAGTATCCGTTGGCATATTAGCGAAAGTATAATTATTCTCGTTCTCTTTCTCGTTCGGTTTACGAATCAAAGTAACCATAGCTAATACATTAGCATTGTTTTGGTCTTTAACTGTACCGTTGATATGGAAAGTAGAAGCTGAGTCGGCACTTCTGCGAGCTAAACCGAAGTCAACACCACTTCTATCTGCATTTAAAGTAATTAATTCTGCTTCTTCTACATTGTAAGTGTCGTTATAATATTCGCCTAAATACAAATTCTGTTTCATCGGTATGGCATAAGCTTTGAAACTAGTGCCTTCCGGTAATTCGATAGAATATGTACCGTCTTGATTATTTTCAATAGTAATAGTGTTTCTATATTCTTTTCTAATAGTTGAGTCAGTAAGATTATCATTCAAGAATAGACGAATAAAAGCTCTGATGCCTTCATTGCTTGTTAAGTTGTGTACTCTACCGCTCAATGTGTACATAGTCGGAGGTACATAAACATCTAATTCCGCATTAATAGTTAGAGTATCGCCACAATTAACTGTAATTGTTTGAGCTGATTCATAATCGTAGGCATTATTATAGAATTCCGGTTTATAACCATTCGCATAGAAGTATAATTTATAATCACCGGCTGGTAGATATATTGCGTAGTAACCGTTAGATTGAATGTCGGACATATATGATCTTTTAGGCCAATTCGGATAATACTGAATACTGTCTTCATTCATAATTGGCATTGCATAAACAGCACCATTGAAGTAATTTGAATCTACAGAATTATTTACTCCTGATACTGTACCGACAATAAAAGCACATAAAGTCGGATCTAAAGGTTCTCCACCGCGAACCCAAAAATCGAAGATTTGTTTATCTCTTGCAGTCGAATCACCAACTACATAAGCTTCAATTTTTAAATAATGACGACCCGGACTGGACGAATAAAATGATGTCATACCTGTATTGGCATCAATTGTAGCTGTTACGCTTGGATCAGCATCCTCATTGTAAATTCTATATGCTACTTGATGTCCAAGAGTTGATACTGCATTTGCTTGATAAGCATTATAAACCTCATTGATATTCAATTCGATATTCAATGGGGGATAAGTAGTGAAATAAACTCTATCCGGGAAATCTTGAGCAGTAATTGTCATATTTGCTGTTACTGAATCGCCACATGCTAAAGTAAATATTTGTGCAGAATCAGAATTTGTTGTATTCGGATAGAATTTTAAAGCATCCATATATGAGAATGTAAGCTTATAATTTCCTTGAGGTACTTTAATTATATATCTACCATTTGCAAGAACATCGCCATAATATGGTTCGGTAAGGGTAGTATTATCAAGCGGTAAAGCCATTACCTGGAACATTTTGAAGCCG
>CAZIIZ010000393.1:0-3700 GCA_964539225.1 uncultured Hyphomicrobiales bacterium
TTTTAGTTTTTTCAATAGTTTTCGGAGAAATACTAAATTCATCTAATTCTGCGTGTACTTGCTTAGTAATATCTAAATCAAATACCTGATAAGAATCAAGCGAACCGTCTTCGAGTGGATTTTTCTCGTAATTAGCTAACTTCAAATTTTTGTCGTTGAATCCGGCTTTGTTAGCTATAATGATTCCATTCGTGCGTAAATTAGCTAAATTTACTTTTAGAGATGAAGCATTCATAGCCACCAATACGTCGATTTCATCGCCGGGCGTATTAACTTTAGCCCCAAATTGTATTTGATAGGCACTTACGCCGTATAGAGTCCCTTCAGGGGCTCGGATTTCCGAAGGATAGTCCGGAAATGTGTTCACGTCTATACCGATACTTGCTGATGTGTTCGAGAATTGAGTGCCCGACAACTGCATTCCGTCGCCGGAATCTCCTGCAAAGCGTATGGTAACTGCGTCAAGTTCTTTAATTTGTTTTTCCATTTTAAGAAAACTTTTTATTTGTTAATGTTTCTAATTGTTATGCTTTAAGTGCATAAGTCTAAAAGAAACCTAATTTAACTAATTTTTTTTATATAACACAAATATTTTTGCCATAATGCAAATATTTTATGCGATATTTATCTGATATGTTCGCATCTCGTTGATATATAAGGTGTCGAAATTGGTAGGATGAAAATAAATACTGTGCCTTGGGAGGCTCTTGTAACAACTATGGTGACTTGCGGTGAAAGTCAAATTGATTTTATAAACTGGGTATAGAATTTTATGCGAATAGGCTGCGAAGCCAATCGACAAAAGAGAGGCAGGTCGTCTCGTCTGTGCTTAGGTAGCGTTTCGTTATGCTTAATCCCATCGGAGTGCCAGGGGCTTCTTGAACTGCGAGCCACGAATGGATAAATGCTTTCGATTGATGGATAGACTTATAGGAATTCAGTCCACATTTTTCAATATTTGCTAAATGGAGAGTAATTATTGGAGATAATTTATCGTCAGTTGGTATTAAAAACTTAATAAAGTCTTCGAGAATTCCGTTCTGATTATTATTAGGCATTATCCAAACACCAATTTTGATATATTCATTTTTCAGTATCAATCCCTTAATCGGAATTGTACGCGGCAGAATAATGTCCTGCTTTGCAAATATATCTTTCAGAGTCTGCCATCGACTGTGAATATCCGTATCAGCATCAATTACCAGCCCAATTGTTTCTATTCCGGATTGCTTAAATCTTACTGGAATTTGATTAACAAGTTTGTCAATTCCTTCGCAATCAATTACATCAAAATTCTCGATTAGATTATACTTTTCGCATAAAGCCCAAATTACATGTTGGTCTTCATTGCCTTCGACCAATAATTTCTGATTATGTTTTTCGGGTTTCTTCATAGCTATCTGATCTCGATTCCGTTTGATTTAGCAATGTTCAATTCTTGACTTGAGAATTGTACTTGTTTGATTTTGCCTTTTTCGTTATCTAATCTGATTACCTGCCCAGGATTATTGTTTAAAGAATCCAGAACGCTTTCAAAACTATTGATAGTATCATTGCTATGAGTAGTGGCGAATACTTGTACGTTGAGCTTCTCTGATAGATTAAATATTATTTCCCATAATTTATCTTGAACGGAATAATGCAAACCATTCTCAAATTCATCAATCAATAGCACTCCATTTTCGGCATTTACCATTGCCAAAATGATAGTTAATATTCTATTGATACCGTCGCCCATACTTTTCAATGGAACAATGGAATTAGTCTCTGAGAGTTTGACTATAGCAACTCGGTTTCTCTGTCCTTCTTCAACAAAGGAAAGTCCTACCAAACTTGGCTCTATCAATTTCAAAGCACTGATTACTGTTTCTTCCTTTGGTAACAATGAGATATTATCCCACAATTTTGGATTTATTTCCCTATCAATATCACGAGTTTTAACATATTGAAGATTTTCATTCTTTTCAAATACACTATAATTTGACATATATTGTAGAGAGTCAGATTCCAAAGAATTTATTATTGAACTATTTCCTGAGCTGAGTTCAACTCCATGTTTGAAGTATTTAGCTTTTTGGGTATCCACATCATTAATAATTTTCCGTTCAACAAATTTAATCGTTTCATTTGGATTTACAACTTCCTCAATATATTTCACAAATTTCAGATTAACAGAATCACCAATTTGACCTATACTAATTTGTTTATTCTGTGAATTTCTATCCGTAAAGCAGGAGGAAAAAGCTCTGGAGTTAAGATCAAGTAGCTGCTGTTTGGAATGATTTGATTGGTAGCTTGAATAATCGCCTCGTTCTGTCAAAATATCAACTAATGTAAACATATCAAATTTGGTAAAGTATAAAGCAATAGCTTCCAGCAAAGTAGATTTGCCTGTATTATTTTTTCCGGTAATTAGGTTCACACGAGATATAGATTCTATCCGCAGATGTTCTAAATTCCTATAATTCTTAATTTCAAGCGATTGAATCATTGCTAGCTACTCTATAAATTAATAATATCAAATTGGTTTTATCAAAACAAATGCCAAAGACTTATTTTGATTGACTTTATATAAAAAATATTATTGCACTCCGGCAGTTACTCGGTCGATAATACCATCAGACGAGATTTTATAATCCTTGACAGACGTAGTGAATATTGAACTAATTGAGTCGCATTTTGCTGAGAATAGCACTCCCTTTTCGGAGATTATCATCCGATAATTAGTGCCGATTACTGCTTCTTTGATGTTCAGGAATTTCGTATCGCCGACGAATTCAGCAATTTGCATTTGCGAACGCAAAGTTCCGCTTTTATCAAATATTCTAAGGAAATATTTCGAGATAAATTTCCCATTAGTTGGCGATTTCAATATTACATATCCCGAATAATTTCCTCCGATACTTAGCTTCGCAACGGCATAATAATTGAAATCGGATAGTTTATTGTAATCTTCTTTAGTATATCTATTGCTTTCTAAATATTCCTTTACAAGAAGTGTGTCTAACTTCTTCAAATTATGGGAGTTGATGTGCATATTTGCAAGTTCAATTGAGTATGGTAGAACGACGTAATTAAATTTATTATTGAAAGTAGTAAATGATTTATACTGCTTTTCATGCTTTTTCGAGACACCTTTTTCGGAACTAAATATCTCGAATCCACCGAATAAATAGAATATAAATATAGCTACTCCGAGCAAAATTGCTCCACCGGCTGACCATATTGTTTTTTTACTAATCTCCATACTTGCTTTCTATATATTCTATTGCACTTCTAAATTTGTCTTACCACTTCTTCCGATTTGTTCCTTGTCCGGTCTGATTCTTTTTCTTCAATTGTTTTTGCAATTGTTTTTCGTCGTCGGTCAGAGTTTGCAGAATTACTTGAGCTTCAGCTTTCTTGATTTTTGATTTGTTATTTGGCTGAGACTGCATAATTTGAGCTTGCTGTTTCTGCTGATTATTATTTGGATTTTGCTTATCCATTTCATTTTGTAATTGAGCCAACTGCATCTGCAAATCATTAATTTTTTTCTTAATATCGTTTACTTTTTTCTCTTGAGTTCCGGTAGCTTGCTCTTGTTGTTGAGTTTTTTGTTTTTGCTCATTTGTTTTCTGTTGCTGAGATTGCTTATCTTTAGCATTCTTAGCATTATCTGATTTTTTCTGTTCTTGACTTAGTTTCTGTTTCTCTTTAT
>CAZIIZ010000394.1:0-3698 GCA_964539225.1 uncultured Hyphomicrobiales bacterium
TGAAATTCATAACTGTATGTTTCAATAAGTTCAGTAGAGTATTTATTGTGCAAATTTCTTTTCCAAACTATGCCATCGTTATATTTTTTATTAATATCCTCGTATCTCTCATTGTCTTTGGCAAACCATTTTGGAACATTTCCACTTTTGTTTATACCAAAATGTTCTAAATAAACAATTTTGTCGCTTTGGATTATTGTAAAATCTGGTTTATACTGTTTAAAGTCCATATTGTCGGTAGCATGCAAATATGGTAATTCATAACTATAACTAATTCTATTGAAAAAAAGATAATTGGCTATTTGTAGCTCTTCAAGGCTTTTAACCTTTTCGTTTGATTCTGATTTGTTTTTTTTGGAAGCTATCTTAATGTTTAGCTGTTCTTTTGTTAAATTCTTTATTACTTTATGAATATTTTCCAGTCTATATTCTAATTCTTGATCTGTCAATTCATTATCAATTTTTTCTCCACCAAGACTTTTCCAATATTCAAAGTATTCACCTTGAGTTGAAAATTCAAAAGGTGATTTAGTAACTCTGTTGTAATATGTTAAAAAAGTGGTTATTACTTGTAAATATGTGTCATCTAAAATCAAGGCTGAAAATATATCTTTTATGATTTTACTAAACTGTGTTTCGTCAAAAATATTCGTTTGTTTGTTTTCAACCTCAGTAATAATATTTTTACAAAACTTATGGAAAGTAAATGCTTCAACTTCAAAGTTTTTTACTTTCTGCGACAATGACTCTGCTGTTTTTTTTGTAAAAGAAATTAATAATATTTTTTCGGGTTCGATTTTCAAACGTGAAATTAAGTAATGAATTTTTCCAACAATTGTTGTGGTCTTACCTGAACCAGCACCCGCAATGATAAGATTATTGTCTTCATCAATAATGATAGCTTTTCTTTGTTGAATATCTAGCTTTATACCTTCTATACAATCGAAAAAGGAAGAACACCTCATTAGTTCGTAATTTATAAATCTGTCATTAAATAATACTCTATCCAGATTACAGAATCTGAATGTTTTCTGATAATCTATTATTTGTTTTAAGTACTTATCGGGTATTTTGAAAAAGAGAAGCCAAAAACCTTTGGGTCGATAGTTTATATCATTACTTTCTAGCCATTTATCCAATTTATACTTGTTAAAATAGCCACTTTTATACGTTCTTAATATCCAAAATTTGACTATAGCATCTTCGATTGGTTTCATTTGCTTTTTTAGCCAATTATGAAAATAAACCTTTTTAATATAGTGGTAAACTAGTATTACAATAACTAAGAAAGGAATTAATAGCAAATATGACAATAAACTCATTAGATACAATCACTTTCAAAAAAACATTTAGTACGATTATTAGTTAAACTTTTAAAAATCTTCCTCCCCCAAATTATCATCTGAGGGAGGAAAGAAGGAATAATATTATTACCACTTATCCATATCGGATAGATATTCATCGATGGATTTGGCAGCTGTTCTGCCGGCACCCATTGCCAGAATAACCGTAGCTCCACCTGTAACGATGTCGCCACCGGCGAAAACGCCTTTTTTGTTAGTTTTCATAGTGGCTTCATCTACTAAGATATTGCCCCATTTATTAACGTTTAGGTCTGGAGTGGTTCGGCTGATAATCGGATTAGAGCCATTGCCGATAGCTACTACAGCTACGTCGATTGGTTCTATGATAATTGCACCTTCGATTGGCACTGGTTTGCGTCTGCCGCTGGCATCAGCTTCGCCGAGTTCGCATTGTTGAAGTGTTACTGATAATAGATTGCCACGATCGTCGCCTGAAAATCCCAATGGAGCTACAAGCATACGGAAGTCAACGCCTTCTTCTTTAGCGTGGTGAACTTCTTCTTTACGAGCAGGCATTTCGGCTTCGGTTCTGCGATATAGAATCATCGCATTTTTAGCACCGAGACGCAATGCAGTACGAACTGCATCCATGGCAGTATTTCCACCGCCGAATACAGCTACATTTTTCCCTGCGATGTCGAACATAGGAGTGTCGGATTCGGGGAATTTATAAGCTTTCATTAAATTAATACGAGTCAAATATTCATTTGAAGCGTAAACGCCGTTCAAATGTTCGCCCGAAATATTCAAGAAATATGGAAGTCCCGCTCCAACACCGATAAACACGGCATCGTATTCATCCATCAATTCATCAATTGTATCGGTCATACCAATTACAGAGTTCGTTTGGAAGCGTACTCCGGCTTTCTCTAAACTGTCCACTTCTGCTTGCACGATATTTTTCGGCAAACGGAATTCAGGAATACCATAAATCAATACTCCGCCGATAGAGTGAAGTGCTTCGAATACTGTTACTTCGTGTCCCATAGCTATTAAATCGCCGGCACAGCTCAATCCGGCAGGACCGCCGCCTACTATGGCAACTTTCTTTCCGGTTTTGGCTTTTACGTGCGGAGGATGAACTCCGATATTATTACGTTCCCAATCAGCGGCAAAGCGTTCTAAATTACCAATTGCTACGGATTCGCCTTTTTTAGTAAGGATACATAATTTCTCGCATTGTTCTTCTTGAGGGCAAACTCTACCGCATACAGCAGGCAAAGCATTATCTTCTTTCAATATCTGAGCTGCATTGCGGAAATCTTTATCAGCAATCGCTTGGATGAATTGTGGAATTTTCACGCTAACCGGGCAACCTTGCACGCATCCGGGATTTTTGCATTGGATGCAACGATTTGCCTCCATTACTGCATCTTCATCAGAATAACCATTATTAACTTCGATGAAGTTTTTAGCTCGAACTAGCGGTTCTTGCTCAGGCATTTTATGACGTTGGATTCTCATTCTTTCTTTAGCTGTCATTTCCATTACTTTGCTTCCTCCGCCATTTTAAGCATATTACAATTATGATTTTCTAATGATGTTTTTTCTTGTGGATTATACATTCTGTTGCGTTGAGTCAATACGCCGAAATCGACTTGATGAGCGTCGAATTCAGGGCCATCCACGCATACGAATACAGGTTTGCCATCGACAATTGCACGGCAACCGCCACACATACCGGTGCCGTCTATCATTATCGGGTTCAACGATACTACGGTTTTTATATTATAAGGACGAGTCAATTCAGCGATTGCTTTCATCATCGGGATTGGACCGATAGCAAGCACGAAATCAACTTTTTTGCCACTGTCGATAATTTCTTTTAATTTATCTGTTACGAATCCGTGGAATCCGTACGAACCGTCGTCGGTAGTAGGATAGACTTCGTCGCATACTTCACGCATTTCTTTTTCCAATATCACGAATTCTTTGCTTCTGCCGCCGATAATGCTAATTACTTCATTGCCGGCTTCTTTTAATGCTTTCGCTGTTGGGAATGCAATTGCAGTACCAACGCCACCGCCGATACTTACGGCAGTTCCGAAATTTTCTATATGAGAAGCCTTGCCCAATGGACCGACTAAATCTTGGATATAATCTCCGGCTTCTAATGTATTCAAATATTTAGTAGTTTTGCCAATTCCTTGAGCTATGATTGTAATCGTGCCATCTTCAGTATTCGAATCGGCAATTGTCAGCGGAATTCTCTCGCCATCTGGGAGAACTCTCAGGATAATAAATTGTCCGGCTTTACGCTTTGCAGCAATTTTAGGGGCATCGATACGGAATAATTAGATCGGAAGAGCACACGTCTGAACTCCAGTCACGAAT
>CAZIIZ010000395.1:0-3690 GCA_964539225.1 uncultured Hyphomicrobiales bacterium
GCAATAGAGATAGCGGATTGTTATTAATTGCAAAAATTACTATCGGCACTATAAATGACAACGCCATAGATAATTGATACATTATTATAGCATTTGCTTTGCCGATTTTTACTGATAGAGTTCGTTTCCCGGCTACTTTGTCGGTATCAATATCACGGTAATTGTTCACACCGAGAATATTCATAGATAACAATCCCGGAGCCATAGCCGCAATAAATGTTAGCCAATTCCAAGATAAAGTTTGAGCATAATAACTGCCGCACACAGCCACCAATCCGAAAAAAACGAATACGAACACATCGCCTAAACCATTATATGCCAATGGATAAGGTCCGCCTGTATATAACCAGGCAAAAAAGAGCGAAATCAGTCCGACCGCCAGAATATAATAATCGGAATTTGCCACGATAATCAAGCCCAAGCCGAAAGTAATCAGTCCCAGCAGAGCCGATGCAAAAGCCATCTGCTTCGGCGAAATAATGCCCGAAGCCACCATCCGCTGAGGTCCTTTGCGTTCGGCAGTGTCCGCACCCTTTTTGAAATCGTATATTTCATTGATAAAATTAGTAATTATCTGAATCATCAATGAGCAAATCAGAGCCAATACCGCCACGAGCCAATTCAATTTGCCTTCGGAATATGCTATAGAGGAACCAAGCAGCACAGGAACAATTCCTGCCGGTAGAGTTTTCGGACGAGTAGCCAATAACCAATGCTTTGCGTTAGGCATGGCGTCCCTCGCCCACGATACCAACATATATAAAAGCTATACCCGAATTCAGAGGATAGGCTTTGAATTCTGAATATTGTTTAGTGTCCTTCATCAATTTTAAGAAAGCATCACCGCATGGGAATTTAGCCGCAGTTTCCGGCAAATAAGTATAAGCTGCTCCGGCTCCGGCGAAAATTCTGCCCAAAATCGGCATAATATATTTGCTATAAATTTTATAAAACACTGAGATGATTCCCTTGGGTTGTCCGAATTCTAAAACGATAACTTTTCCGCCCGGCTTGACCACACGAGCCATCTCAGATAGACATTTACTTACATTATCCACATTGCGAATGCCGAAGGAAATAGTCGCCGCATCGAATTGATTATCGCCGAAAGGCAAATCCATAGCATCGGCTTGCTTGAATTCTATATCTATATTGCGTTCCTTAGCTTTGCGACGAGCCACGACGAGCATATCCTCGCAGAAGTCCGTACCGATAACCTTTCCGGCTACTTGCTTCATAGCGAATGCTAAATCACCAGTACCGCTGGCAAGGTCTATCACTTCTGATTTTTTAGTCAATTGCAGCAATTTAACTACGTTGCGTCGCCATATACGATGAATCCCGAAGGATAAAATATCGTTCATCATATCGTATTTTGGCGAGATTTCCGAGAACATTTCTCTTACTTGTTCAGACATTTTCTATCTTTATAATATTAATTGACATATTTAAGTACAGCAAAAATAAGAAATTATTGCGGAAATTAGGAAGGGAATTTCAACTAAAGTAATTTACAAACTACCGCTCTTTGCTTTTCTTTCTATTATCTTCTGTCAAACAAATAAATTGACGATAAATCTTCTGATAGAATTTTTCATTAATATATATTTTTTCCCATTCAGGAATTAAATTTAATACTCTTGTTAATTCATTAATAATAGATTGATCTATCTTTCCTTTTTCGGAATCAATATTTTCAAACCGACCACCTTCGGTAACTGTAAAAGAAATATATAGGACTGAATGTGCTTCATCTAAATGAGGAATAGAGTCCCAATTGATATTTTGATAAATAAATTCTGTAAACAAATGTCTGTCGTCAGCATACTTCGATGGTACAAAGTCAAAATTCTTTTGTTTAGAAGCATACAACAATCGTCCATGCTTAAATTTTAGATTAATGCTATACTCTGATGTTTCTCCTTGAGCATTTGAAGGAAGTCTATGTCCCTGTTCAATTATCAAATCATCTGTAACCCAATCAGCTAAAACTATACCATCTTTTACTTTGTTTTTGAATACAGATTTCAAGCTTAGTGTTTTAGTATTTCCTTCGTAATATTCGCAATTATGAATACAATTCAGATACAACAAACTATCAATAACTATCCATTCCGCAATATATCCGCGATAGCAAGCGGTACAAGTTACTGATTGAATTGTTCGATTATTAATCTTAGTAAAAAACAAAGGAAAATGTTTTTTTTCGTATCTTTCAAATTCTTTTGAATTTTCTAAATAATAGTTGTTAATAGTTAAAGTATCACCATTAAAAATCAATATATCACCGGTCTGCACAGTCGAGAAAAGCGATATTGCAGAAAGAAAAAATATCAATATATATAATCCAATTTTCATTTTAGAATCCATTCTTATTACAGTTGAAATCTATTCTATCTTAGATTCTGATTATTACATTCAAATTTCGGAATCTAAGTTTAACAAAAATAAGAAAATTTTGCGGAAATTAGGAAAGGAATTTGATAAATTGTGGATAATCAAAATCTTAGCTAAGAATATAATATTAAATGATGCAATTCGTATCAAAATTATTAATTGCTTTATTTATATATAAGAAAATGATATGAAGGAAGAAAATTCATACAAAGAAGCGATGCGATACATAGATAATGCACGAGACTTATTAGCCCTCGCCGGACGAGACGGTAAGTTTTATATTGACGAAAAATACGTAAAATCAGCCAGTGGCGTGGCGTATCTCGGCATGCTAAAAGCTTTAGATTCTTTATTCGATATTAAAAATATGCCTAAACGTCGCGGTCGAAAAGCGATAGAGTATTATAAAGAATATCTTGGTGAAATCGACAAGAAATTGCTAAAAGAATTAAACGCCGCTTATGCTCTACTTCATTTAGAAGGTTACTACGAAGGTCAAACCAAAATCGGAGCAATTGAGGAAGGTTTTGATAGTGCCATCTCAATAATCGAATATATTAAGCCCTATATGAATAATAGTGAAAGCGTGAATTAAGAACATTATTCTCGCATATTCCGCAAAATATTTATAATTTTGCACTGTATTGATTGTCAAGCGAGAAATGAATAAATCTGATATAAATAAATTGGTAACTGCTTCGTCGATTGCAAAGAGAAATAAAGTTTAAATATTAAGATAAAAAAATGCTAAACATAAAGAACAATAACGTACTGATTCCTTTAGCTTTGTGGAATGAATTAAAGTCTGATTTGTATTTTTCTGAGTTAATTACTGCTATCGAAGACAGACAGGAACTAATGGAAGCTAAAGAAGAAGCAACTGAATTCTTCGATTTTCGAGAATTTGATGCTAAACGAATGGAGTCTTTGCTAAATGTATAAAATCTTGATTACAGCGAAAGTGATGAAGGAATTGTTCGCTTTAGACGCAAAAAGCTACCTAAAAATAAGAGAGCGGATATTTACCTTCGAAGTAGAGCCGAGACCAATAGGTTCACTGAAGCTGACTAATCAAGATGGATACAGAGACCGCATAGGCAATTACCGAATTCTATACGAAATTGATGAGATTGAGAAAACCGTTAAAATCCTCAAAGTCGGGCATCGAAAAGATGTCTATCGCTCCAATTAATATTTAACATATACATATTTTCTTTTGGATATTCCGCTAAATATTTATAAGTTTGTAAAGTATTGATTGTCAAGTGAGTAATGAATAAAATAAATCAATAC
>CAZIIZ010000396.1:0-3689 GCA_964539225.1 uncultured Hyphomicrobiales bacterium
CTCAAAGACTTAGATTCCTGTATCCGCTCGAAGACTCGCTCCACAGGAATGACAATTTTTCAGTTAAACTATCATAAAAATGGGACAATTCTCAATGAGTATCGTATAGAAATTAATATGTATCTTCCGAAATTTCCATTATATTTTACTGTACTACATTCAGATTGACAAAATATTTTCAATACCAACTTATGCTAAAGAAATATTTTTAGGAATTTATCAAAACTATTCGTTTATTTGAGAAAAATTCCTTAATTTTGTTTGAAGAAAAGGTACTCCTTAACTTCACATCAAAGATAAACTCAAAAAAATTATAAGGATTAATTATGAGCGTTGCTGTAATAGTAGGCTCTCAATGGGGCGATGAAGGAAAAGGCAAAGTCGTAGATTTGCTAAGTGTGGATTCAGAAATTGTAGCTCGCTATCAAGGCGGAGCCAATGCCGGACACACGATAGTAATCGAAGGCAAGCAATATGTACTGCACTTGATTCCATCGGGTATTTTAAGTCCAAATGTAAAATGCGTAATTGGTAACGGCGTAGTTATCGATCCGGTTGCGTTAATGGACGAAATCAAAATGCTCGAAGACTTCGGCATCGACGTTAAAGGCAGATTATTCATCAGCCATAAGGCACATTTAATTATGCCTTATCATAAACTATTAGACCAAGCTTCTGAAGCACAAAAAACCGGAAAAGCTGCCATCGGCACCACCGGCAGAGGCATTGGACCTGCATATTACGATAAGTATAATCGCTGCGGCATCCGCATCGTGGACTTATTAGACAGAAAAGTATTCGAAGAAAAGCTTAGAGCGAACATTGCCGAGAAAAATATTATCTTAGATAAGATTTATGGCAATAGCGGACTCGACGTAGAAACTATTATCGACCAATACTTGGAATTCGATAAACTGATTGACCCATATATCACTGATACTACATTACTTTTGAACGAAGCTATCAAAGCCGGAAAATCGGTTTTCGTCGAAGGTGCTCAAGGAGCATTGCTCGATGTAGATCACGGTACTTATCCATTCGTTACCAGCTCGAATCCGACTACAGGCGGAGCTTGCACAGGTTTGGGAATACCTCCGACTGCAATCACTCGCATTATCGGTATAGTGAAAGCATATTGCACTCGCGTAGGCAATGGTCCTTTCCCAACTGAATTAAATAATCCTATCGGCGAAAAATTACGCAAAGAAGGAGCTGAATTCGGAGCAACTACCGGAAGACCTCGCCGATGCGGTTGGCTCGATTTAGTAGCTTTGAAATATTCTGTAATGATAAATGGTATTTCTGAAATCGCTTTAACTAAATTGGACGTATTAGATACTTTTGACGAAATAAAAGTATGTACTTCGTATAAAATTGATGATAAAATTACTCAGAACTTCCCTGCTGATATTCCATCATTAGAAAAAATTGAACCTCAATTAGTTTCATTTAAAGGTTGGAATTCGTCGCTTCGTGGAATTAAGAAGTACGATGATTTGCCTTACGAAACTCAGACTTACATCGCATTCATTGAAGAATTTACCGGTGCGAAAGTGTCAATAGTTTCGGTTAGTCCTGACAGAGCTGATACAATTATCAGATAATTACTCTTATAATTATTTTGAGCCTGTTTCATAAGTGTAATAAATACAAGATTAGTCATACTGAGCGTAGCGAAGTATCCATAAAATTAGGGAGTTGCCGGATATTGGATTCTTCGCTACGCTCAGAATGACGAATCTTAATATCAAAACATAATAGTGTTATTTGGCTATAGTGAAAACGAGGTTTTCTTTACGACCTCAGAATGACAACTTATTAGACAGCTTCAATTTCAATTATTACTAAAACAAAATCAAATGAATTATTACGACAAACTAAGTAAATCTAAGCGAATCAGCGACAATGATAAATATTATTGGGGCTATCAATACAATTTAGCCAATTCGTTTATCGTTGATTATCTAAAAGCAAATAAATCATTTGCTCCAGGTATGTCCGTTTGCGAAATCGGATGTGCTGAAGGCGGTGTGTTAGCTGCTTTCGTCGAGCAAGGAGCAGTTTCTGCTTTGGGTACTGATATCGCAGTAGCAAGGCTTGAAATCGGGAAAAACATTAATCGGGAAATTGGAATTGAGTTCGAGTTGTCGTCTCATAATATTTTATCTGATGATATTGATCCTGCTTTAGTCGGAAAATATGATTTGATTCTATTGAGAGACGTAATTGAGCATTTGAGCAAACCTTTAGATGCTTTGAAAGCTATATATAGACTTCTAAAGCCCGGCGGCAGACTTTACGTTACTTTCCCACCATACTATTCAGCTTTTGGCGGTCATCAGCATACTTTAGCTTCAGCAATTGGCAAAGTTCCGTTCCTGCATTGGTTGCCTAAAAACTTATTCTATAGCATTATTAAAAATGGTCGTGCGATTGATGTGCAAGAAGTGATGGAGTTGAAAGATTACCGAATGACCCCTGCCAAATTCAAGAAACATGCTTTATCCGCAAATTATAAAATCGTCGAACAAGATTATTATTTTATACGCCCTGTGTTTAAGATGAAATTCGGGATTCCGGCGATTAGTTCGAATCTATTCAGTTTTATTCCGCTTGTCAAAGAAGTTCTTTCGATGGAAGCCGGATATATTTTAGAGAAATAACGTTTTCAATTAGCCCTTCAATATAGTAATAATTTGCTAAAATAATAGTATTACGTTGCAATTCGCAGTTATGAATTCGCCTGGATAACACGTAAATATAATGTTTTATTGTGCAATATTATGCCTCAAAATTGGGACGAAAAATGCAGAAATTTGTATAATGATTAACGAAATTTGCCAAGCGTATATCTCAGCAATTCTGGAGCAAACCCAAAGATTTAAAAATTCTAAAAAATAAGTACCCGGAATATCCCTTTTAAATAATTCATTTATATACAAGATAAAATAGATTCTGAAAACTCAAAAAAAAGTGTCAGATTTATTTGACACTCGGATATTAACAAGATAAATATTAGAGTAAGTCTTTCAAAATATAGCTAAATACTGAAATATCGAGTTAAAAATAGAAAACAAATGTAACTTGTGCGTATAAAGGATGTATAAAAGATTAAAAATATATAAAATTAGCTAAAAATTACAATGTTGTCATAAATTTGCAGGTAAAAAACTTTTGTGCTAACTTTGTATTGCAAATAAAACAGAACGTCTAAATAATCAAAAATTATTAGCGTCAAACAGAACTGTTTTAGGATCGTGCATTGATAATTAGGACTCTAACGGGAAACTATACACGTGTATTTTTACAGAAAAATATACGCAGGGATTAACAATGCTATATAATTGTTTTGTTTCACTTACTATCCAAACTCAATGGCAGAAACGAAAAGAAAACTGCGAAGCTTACTTAAGGGTAAGTTCGCTGGGTTCTCATCGCTGATCCAGCCTCTAATGTTTGTATTTTTCGTCATAATATTCAGCAGAGTAGAGAATACAATTGCTTATAGCGATGATTCTACCGACGAAAAATTCATAGAGGCAGTCCAATTGACACAGGAGCAAAATATCGGCGATGAAATGCTCTTCGAGCAAACAGGGAATTCGTCTTGGTATCGCAACAGGTTTCATAATAAAAAAACATCCACTGGAGACCGATACTCGAAAGCAAAATTCACTGCCGCACATAAA
>CAZIIZ010000397.1:0-3685 GCA_964539225.1 uncultured Hyphomicrobiales bacterium
TTACTGGTGTTGGCTTTATGTCGAACCCTTCGGCTTCAGATATTGATGCGACTAAGTTTACTATTACCGGGCAAGGCGGCGGAACTTATACTTTAACCTCAGCCACAAGCAGTGTAGAAATTACTTCGGGGCTATCGTTTACCTTAACTATTACGGGAGCGGATAAAACCGTTATTGATAATTTATTGAACAACAATGGAACAAGTTCCATAGGCGGCACTGCTTATAATCTTGCAGCAACTGCAAATTGGTGTACAAATTATGTCGGAGGTGCAGATTTGACAAGCAATGGGATAACAGTTTCGGGAATTCTTCCTCCTTCTGCCCCGCAAGCCAATGAAGCTACAAATATTACAATAAATTCCTTCACTGCAAATTGGAACGCCGCTACAGGAGCTACAAAATATTATCTTGATATATCAACTGTCAGTAATTTTGCTTCATTTGTAAGCGGATATAATGCTAAAGACGTAAGCAATGTAACTACCTATTCCGTAACCGGATTAAATCCTACGACTCAATATTATTATCAAGTCCGTGCTTATAATTTAGCCGGAAATAGTAACAATTCAAACACAATTACCGCTACTACTCTAAAAGCATATTTCTCTGATAACTTAAATAATAAATATGCTACTTGGCAAGAAGCAGTTGCCGGAGCTAATGGCGGAATGATTATACAATTAGCTGATTATACTTCTAATTCCAATGTAACCATAACTCAAGACGTTAAACTTGATTTGAAAGGTTTTAATTTTAATTCAAACTCAAATAAAACTACAATTAGTGGTGGAAAAATATTACAATTGACTCAATCAGTAGGTTTGGGTACGTTTAATGAGAAAATCAGTTTTAGCGATCAAAGTAGTACATTAAGATTATTGACTGACGGACTTTTAGGTACAAATTTCTCGATTGATGCAGAAAGTCAAGCAAGCGGAACAATTGAAATTGGTGATGGAATAACATCTACAACTTGCACAATTAAATCTGAAGATTCGAGATTCAATGGTAAGGTCGGAGTTGTAAAAGTAAAAAACAATGCTGTCATAAACGTTAGTAAATAGGGAGTCCATAACATTTTAATATTTATAAATAAAATATTAATGTATATTGGAAGACTCTATTAAATTAAAACGAAATGACATAATAAATATCAATAATTACAAGGTTTAATAATGAAATACAGAGTTTCTAATTTTATGACAGCGTTGTTTGTAGCGTTCATAGCAATCAGCATCCCGATCATCGCTCAGACTCTTCCGATTCCGTTTCAAATTAATAATGGCGGAAAGATGACAATTGTTGCGGCGGGTTCCTATAGCAATACTGTTGTTAGTGATAATACTGATAATACTAATTCAGGAATATTACAAATTGGTGGCACTACGGCGATTTCGGCTACAATAGCCGGAGACTTACAAGGGTTTTACGGCAAAATTCAGTTCGGTAATGGCTCTACTTTAGTTTACAATCCTAGCACTAGCACCAATCCATTCAGAATGGTGATAGGCGGTACGACCACTACGACTACTTTTATTAAAGAAGGTGGAAATACTATAATTTCCGGTTATGATGTTAGTAATAACACAATTGAGATTCAGCCCTACGGAGTATTAGATTTAACGAATGCTTCTAATACCGGAACATTAACCGTCGGGAAAAGTATTTATATATCTTCATACGATAATGTAAATGCCGGATTAATAAAATACAAAATGTCGAAATCTGGTTCTGATTTCTCGACAAATGGTATTGTATGTACTACTGGAAAAATTTATACTGATAGGTTTCCAGACGGACAAATTGATATATCTAAGCATTTATCTATAGATATGGATAATCTCGTAGGAAATCAAGACCAAACAATTTCAGTAGTTTTAGCAACTTGCTCGACTCAACCTTACGTAACAGGAACTCCGCAGTTGCTTAATAAAAATGAAAATTGGAATAACATTTCAATAAATGTTATACCAATTACTGCTGGATACCAAATAATATTAAACGCTACTTTTCATGTTAATAGAATTTATTATGTTGGTGGAACTAACGGTAATGATGCAAATGACGGCTATACCGCTTCTTGGACAACTGCTTTCGCTTCATTTCAGACTGCTCTTGATGTAGCTGGAAATGGCGACCAAATCTGGGTAGCTAAGGGAACATATAAACCAACTAAAGATGCTTCAGGCAGTGCTAGTCCTAGTGATAGCAGAACAAAATGCTTCCAAATGATAAATGGCGTTGCTATTTATGGTGGCTTTGCCGGAACAGAAACAGCAACAAGCCAAAGAACAAATTTTAGCAGCGGCGGAGCTAATGAAACTATATTAAGCGGAGATATTGACAATAATAATATTTTTGATGCAGGTAACTGCTACCATGTATTTTACCATCCAAGCGGTTTAGGGCTTACAAGTTCAGCTATACTTGATGGGTTCACTATCAAAGGCGGCAATGCTAATGCTACTGACCCGCACAATTCTGGCGGTGGTTTGTATAACAATACCAACTCCCCAACCATTACTAATTGTACTATTATTAGTAATTACTCCTCAGTTAATGGCGGAGGTATGTGTAATACTGGCTCTTCCCCAAGCATCAATAATTGTACTATTACGGGTAATTACTCATCAGTTTATGGCGGCGGTATGTGTAATATTAGCTCTAACCCAAGCATCACGAATTGTACTATTAGTAATAATTCGGTTGATGGTAGTGGTGTTGGCGGCGGTATGTATAATATTAGCTCTAACCCAAGCATCACTAATTGTACTATTAGTAGTAATGTCGCAAACGGATACGCTTATGGCGGCGGTTTGTTTAATAAAACTTCTTCCCCAATTATCACAAATACCGCTATAGTCAGTAATTCCGCCTATGGTGGTGGCGGTATGTATAATGATGCTTCTTCCCCACTCCTCACCAATTGTACTATTAGTAATAATTGGGCTAGGAATGGTGGTGGCGGTATATATATTGCGAATTGGTCCTCTACAATTACGCTTAATAACTCTATCCTTTGGGGTAATTGGGTCAATACTGTATATGGTAATCAAATACGTTTTAATGGTGGCGGCACTGCCATATTAAATAATTCTTGCTATTCAAATGGAGCAAACGATATATCAATATCTAATAATAATGGATATTTTGAAGCTGCATTGACTTCTGGCTCTGGTACGAATATCACTAGCGACCCTAAATTTATTGATGCGGCTAACGGCAACTTCGGTATTTATGGTATTTCTCCTTGCGTAGATAAAGGTAGTGATGCATTGTTTACTTCTCCAATTACTACGGATTTAAGAGGAACCGGTTTTGGTAGAAAATTAGATAAAACTACTGGAGCAAGTGGAACCATCGACATGGGAGCTTTCGAGTATAAAACTGGTATCGATCCTTGGGCTCCTCCAATTTATGTGAATGACGATGCTACTGGCAGTAATAACGGCTCAAGTTGGACTAATGCTTACACAGATTTACAAGCAGCATTAACTGCTGCCACAAGCGGTGATAAAATCTGGGTAGCTAAAGGTACATATAAGCCAACAACTACTACTGACCGAACTATATCATTTCAAATGAAAAATGGCGTAGCTATTTATGGAGGTTTCGCAGGAACGGAATCAGTAAATTACGACTTGACTTTGAGAAATTTCGTTACTACCGAAACTATATTGAG
>CAZIIZ010000398.1:0-3683 GCA_964539225.1 uncultured Hyphomicrobiales bacterium
CTGCATCTTTATATAAAGTACCTTCGGCAGGTTTAGCAGTGATTTGGCGAATAATTGCCATCGCAGCTTCGCCGGAAGCGGCATCAGTAGCTGCAATGATGATTGAGCCATCATCTTCGATATTAATATCAGTGTTAGTTTCTTTTGTAATACTTCTAATCATTTCTCCGCCAGGTCCGATTACCGCACCAATAGTATCAGTTGGGATCTTGATAGTGTAGAATCTCGGAGCGAAAGCTGATAAGTCATCTTTAGGTCCGTCGATAGTATCTTTCATAATGCCTAAGATGTGCATTCTGCCTTTGCGAGCTTGCTCTAATGCTTCTTTCATAATCTCTATGGATAGTCCTTCGATTTTAATATCCATTTGGCAAGCAGTAATACCTTCGGAAGTACCAGTTACTTTAAAGTCCATATCGCCGAGGAAATCTTCATCGCCGAGGATGTCGCTTAATATAGCAACTTTATCTTCGTCTTTGATTAATCCCATTGCGATACCTGCGACAGGTTTTTTCATCGGAACGCCGGCATCTAATAGTGCAAGAGTCGCACCGCAAACAGTAGCCATTGAAGATGAACCATTGGATTCTAAAATATCAGAAAGTAAGCGAATTACATAAGGGAATTCTGCTACTTCTGGCAACATAGATTTGACAGCTCTTTCGGCTAAGTTACCGTGACCGATTTCTCTTCTGCTTGTTCCTAATCTCTTTACTTCGCCTGTAGAGAACGGAGGGAAATTATAGTGTAAGTAGAAGTTATTTGTATATTTCGGTTGTAATCCGTCAACTAATTGCTCATCGCTTTTAGTGCCAAGAGTAACCGAGCATAACGCTTGAGTTTCGCCACGAGTGAATAAAGCAGAACCGTGAGTTCTAGGCAATAATCCTATATCGCAAGTAATAGGGCGAATTTGGTCTAATTTCCTGCCGTCTAGACGGGTTCTTTTGTCCAAAATCATAGTACGCATTTCTGCTTTTTCTAATTTCCCTAATACTTCGCCGGAATATTTTTTGATTTTGCCTTCAAATTCTGGATTCTCACCGAATTTTTCAGTAGCTACTTCGTTTGCTTTTTCTAATAATGATTTACGAGCTGCGTTGCGTTCGTTTTTAGAAGTAACTGAATGCACATAAGGTTTTAAATCCTCATAGATAGCATCTTTGATTACTTGTTTGAACTCTTCAGGAGCTTCGTCAATTGTGTGCGTACGTTTTTCTCTGCCGGCTAAAGCAAATAAATCATTTTGTAATTTATTTAATATTTTGATTTTTTCGTGAGCATATTCTAATACGCCTAAAAATTCTTCTTCAGATATTTCTTTGCTTTCGCCTTCAACCATCATAATGGCTGTATCAGTTCCGGCGATAATCATATCAATGTCAGAGCTTTTTAATTGTTCGAATGATGGATTAATTAGTAAATCACCATTAATTCTGCCTACGCGAACTTCAGAGAATGGACCGTGGAACGGCACTTCTGACATAAGTAGGGAAGCAGATGCAGCTACAGCTGCAATTGTATCAGGAGATACTTCAGGATCGAACGAGAATACAGTAGCAATTACCTGAGTCTCGAATCTCCAAGTTTTTGGGATAAGCGGACGGCATGGTCTGTCGATTAATCTTGCTACTAATGTTTCTGCGTCTGATGGTCTAGTTTCTCTTTTGATGAATCCGCCCGGTATTTTTCCGCCGGCAGACATTTTCTCTTTATATTCTACTTGCAAAGGTAAAAAATCTTTTTCTAAGTCTTCCTTATCAGCTGCCACTGTGGTAACTAATACCATTGTATCGCCACAACGTGCCATTATAGAACCGGAAGCGAATTTGGCAAATCTACCTGTTTCTAGGGTAAACTTTTTGCCTTCAAAATCTATCGATACTTCGTGTTTCATATTATTTCTTTTTGAATTGAATTATAAGTAATTTTGATTTAGATTGATATTTCTAAATCTATTTTTTTCAGGATTAGACAAGTCTATTAGTGTGTTGTGATTCATAAGTGTCTAAATAACTATAACCTACGATGCAATAACTGCACCGTAGGTTTATTTTTACTTACCGTTTATATTTTGTTCTATATACAAATTAATATCGGTATTACTTTCTTAATTTCAATGCTGCGATAATCTGACGGTAACGAGAAATGTCAGTTACTTGCAAGTAGGTTAAAAGTTTTCTGCGTTTGCTTACTAACTGGATCAAACCTCTACGAGTAGCATGATCTTGCTTATGACCTTCCAAATGTCCGGTCAACTCTTGGATTCTATTAGTAAATATTGCAATTTGTACTTCAGATCTACCTGTATCGGTAGCATTTGAGCCGTGTTCAGCTATAATAGCTGTTTTTGTTTCATTAGTAATCATCTAAGTGTATCTCCACTTTAAAAATTTATATATCTCTCTTTTTTATCTATCTCTATGCGAACTACAAATTTACGAAATTATTCGGAATTATAAAAACATATTTCGTAATTTCATGCAATTTTCTTTATCTTGACGCAATTGTTCTATTAATTTCTCGACTCCGGTGAATTTTACTTCTTGGCGAATAAACTTATAGAATTCAGTCTTGATATGCTCTCCGTAAATATTTTTATCAAAATCAAAAATATTTATTTCCAATGTTTCTTTTTTATCGTCAGTCAGAGTAGGGCGGAGACCGATATTTGCCATGCCCCAGTACTTTTGATTGTCATAAGTTACTTTAGCTAAATATACGCCTCGTGCTGGAATCAATTTGTGTTCGGTATCCGGCTTTATATTCACCGTTGGGAATCCGATTTTATTACCCAATTGATTGCCCATAACTACAGTACCGTTGACGAAATAATTATAACCGAGTAAAGTGTTTGCCTCGCCGATTCTATGCGATTTCAGCAAGTTCCTGATTTCAGTGCTTGAAATTATTTTCTCGTCCGAAGTTAAAGCATTAAGTTTCTCTATACTGAAATTATAATCTCGTCCATAATTTAGCAATAGATTATAATTGCCCTTTCGGTCTTTACCAAATAAATGGTCATAGCCGACTAATATTTTTTTGAATCCAATCTTATCGTTGAGAATTTCTTTAATAAATGAATCTGGCGAATGCTGAGAAAACTCAGGAGTAAATTCAATTACTAATAGCTCGTCTAAACCGAGATTACTTAGTATCTCAATTTTTTCGTTAAGTTCATTTAGCACGAAAATTTCGTTACGAAGTGGATTTTTAACAACTAATTGCGGATGAGGATCGAAAGTAATCAGTAAACTCTTAGTGCCGTTATCCTTAGATGCGGCTATTAAGGTTTTGATAATTTCTAAATGTCCGCGGTGAACTCCATCGAAGGAGCCAACAGTTATCGTACGATTTTTATCGTATTCTATTTCGGATAATGAATTATAGATAGTCATCATTTACTGCTGTATTGAATTATCGAAAGCTTTCCTACAATCACTTAATTCATCTATAGTCAAAGCATCATCTACGGAGAAATCAGCTACTTTAGTTCGTCTTAATTCGTTTAGATAGCTTCCGCAACCTAATACTTTGCCTATATCATTAGCTAATGAACGAATATATGTACCTTTGGAGCAATCAACTGTAAATTCAGTATATGGCAATTCTATGTTAATATCGCTATATCCGTAAATTGTAACCGGGCGTGGAGCTAATTGTATATCAGAATCTTGGCGTGC
>CAZIIZ010000399.1:0-3679 GCA_964539225.1 uncultured Hyphomicrobiales bacterium
ATTGCTTATCAATTTTATGTTAAAGATAATTATTTATGCTAAAGATAATTATTTACTAATTACTCCCGACGGTCCGAAAGGTCCGATTAATAAATTCAAACCCGGAGCAGCTATCGCCTCTGCTCGTACCGGCACTCCAATTCATTTTCTGAGTTTAAACATAAGCAAATCTTTTAGATTCGAAAAAAGTTGGGATAAATTCCAATTCCCGAAGCCATTTTCTGAAATAGAAATTGAAATATCAGAACCTATGCTTCCGGCAACTGATTCGAGAGAAGATATAAATTCATTTATCGCAGATATTGAAATTAAAATGAATGCTACGCAATGTTAAAGCTGCTTTCAAATATTTACGGTTACTTCGCCGATAGACGAAATCGGAAATTTGACGAAGGAGTCTTCCCTATTCACAGATGCTCAATTCCGGTAATAAGCATTGGAAATATATCCGCCGGAGGAACAGGCAAAACTCCATTAACTGCCTTAATAGCAAATTTTCTGATAGCCCAAGGCTACAAACCCGGCATAATTAGTCGTGGATATAAAGGAAAATTTAAAGGGAGTCTGGTCGTATCGGATGGAAAAAATGTTCTATGTTCGGCGGCAGAATCTGGAGACGAAATGTTTATGCTTGCTAAAAACATTAAAACTCCAATTTTAGTAAATCAAAAAAAGTATTTAGCCGCGAAAGATATTGAAGCAAAATTTGAATTAGATTGCATCATTGTGGACGACGGCTTCCAGCACAGATTTCTTCATAGAGATTTGGATATAATTATCATTGATAAAAATACTTTAGAGAATCCTTATCCATTCCCCAAAGGACGACTCAGAGAACCATTCTCCAGCGTCAATCGGGCAGACATTATATGCCATTCAGAAGATTCAGCGAATAATGTAATTCCGATATCTAATTGCAATATTAATGCCTTACACGTGAATCTTAAGACTATTATTAACGGCACGGTACCATTAGTATCGTCTAATAAAATCAATGATAATAATAAAGTCTTTATTTTTTCAGGTATAGCGAATCATTCAAAATTCAGGCATTCAATTTTGAAAAGTGGATTCGAGATATTAGGGGAAAAAGTATTTAACGACCACCACAATTATACTGAATCAGATATTAAAACAATTATTCAAGTATTTGATAATACTATTAGTAATACGATTATTACTACGGAAAAAGATTCAGTAAAGCTCGAAAAATATTATCCAATATTTATAAAAAATAATTTCAATTTATTATATTTAAAAATTAGTTCTTTCGTCTCCACAAATTCAGATTTGTTTTATGAGCGAATATTATCAACAGTTAGAATCGGTAAATCAGAATGAAAGAAGCAATAGTAAGTATAAGGTCAAAAGTACAAAGTATATTATCTGCTAATGAGTTATCATTTGCGGATAAATTAATTAATGAGCTTAGTTCTATCAGTTTGGATGAGAAATTGATAGCTTTAGTGTTTTTATCATCAATCAATGAGCTTACAGAAGACAAAAAATTTGCAATTTTAGAGAATTTCAATAACGAAGTACTAAAAAGTGTAGAGCTATTTCGACGTATCAGTAATATCACATTACCAAGCGGCGAGAAAAGAATTCAATCGCTCAGGAAGGTATTTATCGAACTTTCCGAAGATTTGAAAATTATAATATTGAAGCTCTATGAACGCTTATTAGTTCTTAAAACTGCTTTTAAATCAAATGATAACTCTTTGAAAACTATATCAGATGAATGCCTCAACTTATATTCTCCGATTGCTCACCGATTGGGCATACGCCAAATTTATAACCAAATGGAAGACATAGCGTTCCAAGTGCTATTTCCAGAAGATTTCATTAAGTTAGATAAGGCGATAGAAAAACGTCGGTCTATGTTTGAGAATAAATTAAAAGAAATACCGAAAATATTAAAAGATCAAATGGAAGCAAGCGGAATTGAATGCGATATTCAATACCGTGTGAAACGTCCATATTCAATATTTAAAAAATTAGTCAATCAGAATGTAGAATTGCATCAAATTTACGATTTAATGGCTCTGCGTTTAATCACCAATAAAGCTGATAATTGCTATCTTGCTCTTGGAATAGTCCACAGAAATTGGATTCCTATAGAGAAACGCTTTAGAGATTGGGTTACTTTCCCTAAACCAAATGGCTATCGTTCGATTCAGACCACGGTAATTACGAACACCGGAGACAAGTTCGAAATTCAAATCCGCACTCAAGAGATGCACCGAGAAGCCGAATACGGTACTGCTGCACACTGGGCTTACAAGGAAAAAGTAAATACCGACGCAAGTTGGATTTCGAGATTGAAAGAATTCTTGGAAAACGATGAATATTTCAATAATCCGGATGCACTCGATGAATTATTAAAATCCGAAGCAAAGCGTAATTATATTCATATACTGACTCCAAAGGGCGAAGTCCGAACTATTCCCGAAGGTTCTACGGTATTAGATTTCGCTCATACCATCCATACTGACGTGTTTTATCATTGCATTGGAGCGAAAATAAATGGAAAATTTGCGAAACTCAAAACTGAACTTAAAACCGGAGACATCGTTGAAATTTCAACCAATAAAAACTCCAAACCATCTCGCGATTGGTTAAGAGTATTAAAATCGCCAGGTGCTAAATCCAAATTAGTCCAATATTTGAAAAAAAATGAGTCAAGCCAAATTTTAGCCGATGGTAAAAGAGCCTGGGAACGTTTCAAAAAAATCAACCGCCATAAGATAGCAGAATTTGAGGACGAAACCATATTTAAGCAAAATTTAGCTAAAACAGGTTACAAGAATAGTGATGATTTCTATTCAGCCATTGGCACGAATTCTTTAAAAATATCTTCTACCCTTTTGCGTAAGCTATATCCGGCTGCCTTCGAAAAGAAAAAGGACATAAGCATCAAAGATCGGAAAAATATTAAGTCGAACGCAATCGAAGTGATAGTTGAAGGCTTGACGAATATCGAGACAAATTTAGCGAAATGTTGCAATCCTATCAAAGGAGAACCAATATTAGCCTATATTACGCAGAAATCCGGCATCAAAATACATTCTAAAGACTGCCAATATGTTAGGCACGTGGCAGATGAATCCCGTGTGAAGCATTCAGTTTGGGCGAATACTGATATTCTTCAATCAACTAAAGTACAAATATTTGGTACTGATTATACTAAATTACTGACTACAGCAGTTGAATCGGCACAATTATTGAAAATTACAATTTTATCAACGTCGAAAATTTCCAATAGCGACGGATTAGAATGCTTGGAATTAACTGTGCAAGTAAAAGACATAGAGCATTTTAATAATTTTACAAAGAAATTAAAATCAAGTCAAAGTATTAAATCTTTGAAGTAGCCTAAATAACATTATCTAACTGTCTATTGAAAATTTATCAATTACGACATTGGCATTCTGAGGTCTCAAAGAAAACGTAGTTTTCTATGAGACCTCAATACGATGAGTTTATCTTTGCTTAGGTTTGGGAAAGTTCCAACAATCGTTTGCGTTATTAGGAACGAAGAGAAGAAATCGTTCTTACGATTCAGTATAACGAATCTATTAATTAGTACATGGTTACGTCTGCATTAGATTAGTCACTCCGTTTGCTTGAACTAAAATGCAAAAGCCCAATGAACTAATTCACTAGGCTTTTATAAACG
>CAZIIZ010000400.1:0-3674 GCA_964539225.1 uncultured Hyphomicrobiales bacterium
CCCAACCAAACATAACACTCGCCAAAATTGGCCCGTTAATCGGTCCGGCTGCAGCAATTGCTGAAAAATGTTGACCTAATAACATTCCTTTTTTCGCAGGTACATAATCCAAACCATCGTTTATTTCAACAGATGGAGTTGTTTTACTATCATCAAGCTGAAATACTTTTTTACTAAGAAAACGTCCATAACTGTAATAAGCAAACAACAATAAAATGCCGGCTCCTACAACCACAAATAAAACATTCATAAAGATTCCTAATTAATATTTTTAATACTACCTTAATTTCTAAAGTATATAATAGAAAAGATGATTCGTTCGTTATATAAATCATTGAGTTACAACACAAAATGTTAAACAAAACGAATCACTTTTTAAAAGAATTACAAAAATAGCAAAAAAATGAAGAATCTCCAAACAAGTTTTAATGGCAAAGAATTACTAAGTTCCAGTGGTTTGAATAGAATAAGTAAAATTGAGAACTTTAGCCGCAACCCATTAGCACAGCGAATGCTTGGTTTATCTAAGGCAATGAATGCCGATACCATATCAAATAGCATCAACCGTTTGGAAGCAATACCCAACAATGAACTGATACCGTTAATTGGGAATCTATCGTCTCAAGTAGAAACAAAAGTCAGCACTTGTATAGCTATATAAATAAAGAAGATGAACGCGATGAAAAGCAAGTTAGTGATATGAACTAATATTTACGAATTACGAAAAGAATTTTTCCTCTCGTAATTCATTTTATTCCTCTTTATATTTTTTCCAATAATCTTGATAATATATAAATTTGACAACATTTAGCAATGAATTTGAATTATTTCGCTTAATTAAGCATTAATACTTCAAAAGGGTTACCATTGTCTAATTCTATTGCAACACTATGCCATTCAAATGAAGCTTTAGATTCATCAAAAGATTTATTTGTTAATGGTTTCAATAGCTTACTTATTGATTCCTTATTGAAGCTATCTTTGTTCTCATAATCTATTCTTAGTAATTTCAGATACGATACTAATTGATAATCATAGAAATAAAAACAATAGTAATATTTTGCAGTAGCATCGCTTGGCAGCATCATTACTGTTGCCCATTTATTGTCATTGGTTCTGTTTTGCACCAAACGATTCGCATCTATATCACTCGAAACGACTTTATAATTATTCTCGTCAACAAAACCAAAAATATAAGATTCGGGAGCTTGATTAAACTCACTTACGACAATTTGCCTTGCAAAATCAATAAACCACCAGCGAACATTCATTTTGATATTTGCTTCTAATTCTTCCAATTTCTTTTTATACCCATCATCTTGAAGAAAAGGCCAGTATAATGAATAGTATTTGAAGTATTCCCTAAATCTAAATGTGTAACGATAAGCATCAAGTAGCATAAATGCTGCATTAGTATAGAAATTTAAACCTTTATCTGTATGATTTATTGAATAATCCATAGCATATTGAAGATAAACTATGGCAGAATCAAATTTTTGTTCATTCATATAAATTAATCCGAGCAAAATATTAGGTGGAAGGTTGGAACTATCCTTTGCAATAAGTTGCTTAGAAACATTAATAATAGAATCCTTTGTTTCGCGATGCTCATAATAAATCTTATATGTTTCACTAATATAAGAATTATCATTATTTTGAGCATTAATAACATTGAACATAGTAAAAAATGCCACAAAGCTAATCGTAATCATAATTTTAGTCATAGTCTTTTCTCCAATAAATTTTTAAAAAAGATAATTTTGTTTTTTATATTAATCCATAATAAAAAAAATATTACATTGTCCACTTTATTCCATACAGTATTTCTTATAACTTCTATTTATTAATTACTTTCCGCTAATTCTGAAATTTGCTTTTCAATGAATGCTGTGGTTAACTCTTTAAGTATGTCCTTTTCAGACTTATCCTTATAAAAATCAGATAACGATTCAATTTCTAATAGAAGTCGTGTTTTATATGTTTCAGCAAGTATTTCATGATATTTACCAATAGGCATCTTTTTTTGATGTTGTGTGATTTTGGTATAATGATGACCTATTTCATGAAGTATCACTTCAATATAAAATAGTTTTAGCATTTCTTTAGTCCAAACACTAAAACTCTTGCCATCTTTTTTTTGAAGATCAGCTAATAATGACAAGCTTCTCGTTGAGGCAAAAGCCATATTCAAAGCAAATTTACTCCCATCCTCCATTTTTAAGGGATGAGAATAAAGAATAATCTTAGATTCAGATGGCAAATATTGCCCCCAAGGCTTACCTGGGTTGCCATTCCTTGGAATAAATTCGATTTGTTTTAGCTTATAAGTATATTTAGGAGGAATAGAGTCAAGAATTATTTTGACATCTTTTCTATCTAACGGATGTATATCACCGATATAAGGCTTCCTTATGATAATTCTAATCATTTCAGAATCAAAATTTGTTTCTGCTTTAACATCCAATTGTATTGTATTTCTACTTCTTGCCATTAAATCTTTCTTTAAAATTATTATTTGTATTTTTATTGAATTATAACAAAAATAATTGTTTTACATTTCCCATATAACTAACGATTATACACATTTTTGGCATACCCATAAATACTGTCATACCGGTTTTATGAGTATTTGGGCAAATACCGGAATCTGAGACGTTGGATATTAGCAATATTTTATATTCACTCTGCATAATCAAAGGGTTAGATTCCTGCATGCACTCGAAGACTCGCTTGCAGGCATGACAATTTACAAACATTTACGAATTACGAAAAGAAAATCTCTTCTCGTAATTCGTAATTCTAAAAACTTACTTTACCCAAAATCTTGCGTAATTCGTAATTCCTAATTCGTAATTGAATTTACTCCCACTCAATAGTTCCGGGCGGTTTACCGGTAATGTCATAGACAACTCTGTTAATTCCTCGAACTTCATTCACGATGCGATTGCTCATTTTGGCTAATACGTCGTACGGCATTGGGAACCATTCGGCAGTCATACCATCGACAGAAGTAACCGCACGCAAGGCACAAGTGTTTTCGTAAGTGCGTTCGTCGCCCATTACTCCAACGCTCTTCACTGGCAATAATACGGCGAATGCTTGCCAAATATCGTCGTAAAGTCCGGCATTGCGAATTTCTTCGATATATATAGCGTCAGCCTTCTGCAATGTCTCAATTTTATCAGGAGTGATGTTGCCCAAAATTCTAATGCCCAAGCCCGGACCCGGGAATGGATGACGATTCACGAACCAATCAGGCACGCCGAGTTCACGACCAACCGCACGAACCTCATCTTTGAATAATTCACGGAATGGTTCGAGCAGGTTCATTCCCATTTTCTCAGGCAATCCGCCCACATTATGATGCGATTTGATTACTGCCGATGGACCTTTTACTGAAACTGATTCAATAACGTCAGGGTATAAAGTGCCTTGAGCTAACCATTTGGCATTATTGAACTTCTTAGCTGCCACTTCAAACATCTCGATAAACGAACGTCCTATAATTTTTCTCTTTTGCTCTGGCTCTGACACTCCGGCTAATCCGCCGAGGAATGTTTCAGTTCCGTCGATTAATTCGATTGACATTTTGAAATTTTTATCGAACAAATCCATCAACTTTTTGCTTTCATTCATACGCATCAAGCCTGTGTCGATGTGAATGCAATGCAATT
>CAZIIZ010000401.1:0-3671 GCA_964539225.1 uncultured Hyphomicrobiales bacterium
TTCGATTAATGCAGCGATAACATACGAACGGAAAATATTATTAATCCAAGGGACAGTTTCGTATATATTTGAAAAGCTCAGGTTAATAAACTTTTCGATTTCAGCAGTAGGAAATACAAATAATCCGGAAATAATGAAAAGCAAAGTGATCAATCGTTTGGGTTCGGGTTTGTATTTATCTCGTTTATAGAAATAGATTAAAATTAGGATAGGTGGCAAAAGAGCAACGCAAACTAAGTAAATACGCATAAAAAAAGTTCCAAAGTATTTTGAAAAAATCCAGTGGAACTAAATTACGAAATATAATTTTATTATTTTACAGCTATTTTAATCTTTCATAACTTTGCTAATTTGCTCTTTAGCTGATTGCAAATTGCCGTCTGCAATCAAAGCCATAATATTTGTAGCTTGAATTATCGGATTCGCAATCCTTGCTCCCAAAAATATGGGTATAACTATCATCAAAATAATAATAATCAAACTTGCAATTAATACGTAAAATATCATAGAATTGATACCCGATTTGACTACTCCGCCGGCAGCTCGGAATTCGTCTTCATACGAACCGGCGCCGATCACCCAATCAAATGGTGCATAATACATTATAGCTGCAATTTTCATTCTTGAATTGGTATCAGTTTTATTTTTCCAAGGGTAATACTCGTAATAGACTTCGCCATCTTTCAAATTAATTGCTTTTTCTACGATAGTCTTTATAAATGGTTTGCCATCGGCATCTTTTGCATTTAATATGTTTTCGCCGTCGCGTTTGCCGCCGGCAGAAATCACATAAACACCTTTGTTGATGCCTTTTGCGTTTAGAATATAAACATATCCGGTTTTTCCGATTACCATATTTAGCACAGATTCTCGTAATTTTACAATATTATCTGCTGATATGCCTACGTAAGTCATGCCCACAACTTTACCGTTTGCGTCTTTTATTGGTTCATACACGGTTTGATAATTTTTGTTTACCACGAAAGCAGTTCCGAAATAAGTATCGCCCTTCAGTACCGCAGAGATAACTTTGCTAGGTATTCCATCTTTACCTTTGAACGGAATATACGACCCTATAGCTCTAACGCCCTTGTCGTTAATTACGTTAGTAGCTATTCGAAGCATATCGCCTTCGTCATTCATCTTTTGAAAGATTGTAGCAGTACAATTGCCCTGTTTTGCGATTTTATCAACAAATGCCACCGACTCATCCGGAGATTTTATTTGCCCTAACCATTGCCCACCAATAGTCATTTTGGGAATAGTTAGTTTAGAAGATTGTTTGGTTTCTTGATTGATTGCGTCCCAATTAATCATCTCGGAACTAAATGCGAAATTGCCTAATTGTCTATGCAAGTCAGTTGCTTGATATAAACTCTGTTTCAATTGCGTGTTAATCATTGAATTAGTTATTTCGCACTGGTGCATCACGCTCACAGCATTGCCTTTGAGATTTTCTTGAGTTAATTTATCCACTTCGCTGACAATATCTTTAGTCAACGAAGTTTTTTGGATAATCAACAAAGCGAGTATTACAATTGTCGGCAATAAGGCTGATATGACAGCAATACCAATAATTTTCTTTTTTAGGTTTAGTTGCATGCTATGGTGTTCCATTTATTATTAATTTAATTATCTTATAAAGCTAACCATTATACACATCTTCGGCAATACCGATAAATAGTGTCATTCCGGTTTTGTGAGTCTTCGAGCAAATACCGGAATCTAAAATACTGTAATTCAGAATGCTTTGTAATATAGCAAGTATAATCAAAGACTTAGATTCCTGCATCCACTCGAAGACTCGTTCCGCAGGAATGACAAGTCGGTAACGATTTATAAGATGTGTATAATGGTTATCTTATAAAGTAGTTGTTGCAAATATACAAATATTATCGGTAAAAACAACTATAACTTAAAATAACTAAATATTTATTTTGCTAATATCACAAATTGCGTGCGTCTATTTTTGGCTTGTCCTGCTTCCGTATCATTCGATGCTACCGGCATAGTCATACCGAAGCCACGTGTGCGTAAACGGCGTTCATCAATGCCTCGTTGTACCAAAGCCGCTTTAACAGATAAAGCTCTTTGTTCGGACAGCACTTGGTTTACTTCGTTAGTACCTACGTTATCCGTATGCCCTTGAATTTCAATTTTCAATCTCGAATTCGAAATCATTTGGTCGGCAATACCGTCTAATATAGAGAAAGACTCTGGTTTTATCTCTGATTTGTTGAAATCAAAGGTTACAGGCACTACGAATTCGTTTCCGGTACCTTTCCAGAAATTAGTTACGTCATACTCGCCTTGAGCCAGTAAACTGTCAGTTCTATTTGGTACAGATAAATAAGAATAAACATAGTGAGTGCCGTAATATTTCGGCGGTGTATATTCTACCAAATAATAATACCTTAAGCTCATATAAATATCACGAAATATAGAAGTCAGTTCTTCTTTAGAGTATGCTTTGTAGAATTTTCCTCCGGTATATTTGGCGACTTCTTTCAATGATTCATCCTTAGAATATCCAAATGCTACGCAGAATACGTGAACTTTCATGTCTCGTGCTTTTTGAATAATATCGGTTACTTCTTTTTTAGAATAATTTTCATCGCCGTCAGTGAAGATAGCCATCACTCTAGGAACAATAGTATCAGTATTCTCGAAAATATCCATACTGTTCCACATACCTTCATTTACCGACGAGAATCGCCCTAAGCCTTGTTGTCTTTTGGCTTTCAATACCGATAGGATCGTTTTGGTGTCGGACGACAGAGGCACTTTTACTTCGTAATTCTCGCTAAACGAGGTAACAGCTAATTTGTCATATTTGAATTTCATCTCAGCGAATAGCTCAGCACCGTCCAAAATAGTGTTATAAACCCCGCTCATTGAGCCGCTATTGTCAACGGTTAACACAATGTTGTAAGGTATTGAATCGTTCGCTCCAAACTCTCTAACGGAGTATTTCGGGATATTCTCCATACGCTTGTTATACACTTTGCCTAATCCTTCATCAATTTTGGCGAAGTAATTATAGCTCTTATCTTTTTTATATGGTTCTGCTAAATTAGTGATAAAATGTCCGAGCGAATCGAACACACGAGCGTAAATTGTAATTTTATCCGGATATTTATCGGTTTCAATTCTCCATAAATCAAATATCAACTTACTCTTATCCGCAGAATCAATCGGCATAGTGTTGGTTATATAATTTTTCTTGGTTAGTGTATCCTCGGGATCCACAAATTGACGCTGAAGTTCATATTCGGATAAATGTTTAGAGCCGGAGCAAGCAACTAAAATGCTGATAAAAATCGAAAAGGCAAAAAGTTTGAATTTCATATTTATACGCTTTGTTTGTAAATAAATAATTAGTCGAAAAATTCCAAATAATTATCTCTTTTGAGTATTGAACATTAATAATTTCCATTAATTTACATTGACGAATTAGTATATTTAAAAATTTTGCATTTCAAAGAAATAATTAATTTACTGCTCAGAAGGTTAATCATTACACATATCTTTTCCATAAATGTTGAATTGTCATTAGGAACGAAGTGAAGAATCCATAAGGTTGTAAGTAGCTAATAATATAGATGATATCGTCATACTTCTAACCATTATACACATCTCTCTGAGTTGTCATTCCTGTGGAGCGAGTCTTC
>CAZIIZ010000402.1:0-3668 GCA_964539225.1 uncultured Hyphomicrobiales bacterium
AAATTACTCACCTTCCGAAGGATAAAGAAACCTTCGGAAGGTTTTTTTTTGCCATCATATTGCTTTTAAATGCTATTATGTCTTTGCTATTTCTCAGTTACTGGACACAGTACAAAGAAAATAAATGAATATATGTAATCCTATTATTTCGATAATACTTGTCGGTAGGTTAATTAAATATCATAGTTTGGAAAATCAAAAAAAAAACAATATCTTTGCACTTTATTTAACAATACTTTGGAGTAATAATATGGTTTATGCTACTGTTTGGTCGTATAAAGCTCAATAGCATCCCAATCTGGACTTGCAATCATTTGATTGATATATTATTTGCTTGAAATTAAGTAAAAAATAAAAAAACAGGGATGTATTATTATAACTTGGAAGAAATAGTTTTGTATTTAGGTATTATGTTGATAAATGATTATTATACTTATAAAGGTTTATTATGAAAATTTTGTATTCGATTCTTATCCTATTATGCTTTACTGCATATTCAGGTAAAGCAATAGTAACTAATCCATCGGCAACAACAAATGCAGCAACGTCAATCACGTCAACTTCTGCTGTTTTGAATGGGTCTGCTACTGCAGCTACATCCGGAACTACATTCAATGCAACATTTGAATATGGTCCAACTACGACTTACGGTACTTCAACAGCGGCAACGCCCAGTACCGTATCAGGCTCGGGAAGTACTTTATGCTCGTTAGCTGTATCAAGCTTGACTTCTGGGGCTGTGTATCATTACAGATTAGTGATAACATTTAATGGTACTCCAGTTTATGGAAGTGATAGGACATTTACAACAACAGCTACTGCACCTACCACTCAAGCATCTGCCGTAAATTTTACTAATGTTACCGGCTCTTCGATGACCATTAATTGGACGATCGGAGATGGATCCAAGCGTGCAGTATTCGTAAAGGAAGGAACAGGAGCTATCACCAATCCTACAAATTCTACTACTTATACAGCTTCAAATAATTGGAGTTCAAAAGGCACTCAGCTTGGCACTTCCGGTTATTATTGCGTTTATAATGGTACTGGAAGTACTGTATCGCTGGCAGGTATGAACCCAAGTACTGCTTATACTGTACAGGTGTTAGAATACAATGGCGGTGCAGGCGGAGAAAATTATTATACCAGTACTGCAACTAATAATCCAAATAGTCAGACTACTAATTTTAAATATTCCGGCGGAGCGGGTACTTCGGGCGACCCATACAAAATCGCCACGCTTGCTAATTTGATTGAACTTTCTGCTACTACAGCGGACTGGGCTACAGGCAAATACTTTATCCAAACCGCAAATATTGATGCTAGCTCTACAAATACATTAAATAGTGGTACAGGTTTTGAACCGATAGGGTCAGCTTCGGGTAGTCTTTCATTTAAAGGGAGCTACGATGGACAAAACTTTACTATTGTTAATTTATATATTAACCGCCCTACTTATATTTTCATAGGATTGTTTGGAATAACCGAGGGAAGTACAATATCAAATATGGGATTGATAAACGTAAATTTTACTGGTAACCAATTTGTCAGCGGCTTGGTGGGGTATAGTAGCCTATCTTCCAGCATTAGTAACTGCTATAGTACTGGTAGCGTATCTAGTGTTGGTGATTATGCTGGTGGCTTGGTGGCGATTAACGATGGATCCACCATAAGTAATTGTTACAGTATTTGTAGCGTATCTGGTGTTAACAATGTCGGTGGCTTGGTAGGGTATAGCCCTAATTCCACCATTAGTAACTGCTACAGCAGCGGTAACGTATCCGGCAGTACTAACGTCGGTGGCTTTGTGGGGTTGAATAGCTCACCATCCACCATCAGTTATTGTTATGCAACAGGTAATGCTACAGGGACTTCGACATCTATTGGAGGTTTCGTTGGCTATAATAATGGCGCTATTATTAGTAATTGTTATAGTTTAGGAAATGCTACTCGATCGGAGGGTAACGTTCTTAATATTGGTGGCTTTTGTGGCGCAAATGGGGGACTGGGTGCTGTTATTACCAAATGCTACAGTACTGGAAGAGTTATTTTTAGTAATGGCACTAATCCTTTGAATAAGGGTTTTTTTGGTACTAATTCCTCCTCTACTAGCACCAGTAACTTCTTCGATTCGCAGACAAGCCAGCAGACAAGCGACACTAAAGCATCAGCAAAAACAACTGAGCAAATGAAACAAGACTTTCAATTCGGCGGTTGGGACTTCGGCACAGATGAAACAGACTGGGTTATGTCCTCGCCGATAGCTTTCGGCGGCTATCCTACATTTAGATGGACTGGCGGCTTCTCCGAAGCTCCAACAAGTAATAATATTGAGACTCTTCCTAATCTCGTGTGGGTAGCAGAAAATAGTACAAGATGGGCTGGCTCTTATACTCAAACTGCAAATATTAATATGTGGACTACTTCGAGCTGGGATGGCAATAAAGGCTGGACTCCGATTGGGAATGACTTTGGTATCAATTCTTTTAGTGGTGTATATAATGGAGGTGGACATGCGATTTCAAATCTTAATATTTATCGTAGCTCTACAATGAAGATAGGAATTTTTGGTCAATCTACTAGTGCTACGATTCGGGATATTAGAATACAAAACGCAAATATTACTGGTGGGAATATGTGTGGTGGAATTGCAGGTTATAATTATAGTAGTATTATTACCAATTGCTATGTCTCCGGTAGCATAACCGGTACAAGTAGTTATACTGGCGGTATAGCTGGCTATAGTAATGAACCCTCAAGTATTAGTAATTGTTATAATGGAGCAGTCGTAACCGGAGTGTCAGGTGTAGGTGGGATTACTGGTTCTACAAGTGCAATGATGGGTGGTGCCGAAATAATCAATTGTTATAATATCGGTAAAATTTACGGTACTGGAAATGTTGGTGGAATTGCCGGGAGTCAAAGTCCGGGTAATATAATAAGAAACTGCTATAATGCTGGAGAAGTAATTAGAATCTCTGGTTCAGAAACAAGTATAGGAAGTTTATGTGGGCCAAATGGTGGCATTATCTCTTACTCTTATGCAATAGGTAGAGTAACATATACCGGCACAACAAATCCAACGGATAAAGGATTTGTTGGAGAATCGTTTAGTAGCCCAATATACGCATATAATTTTTTCGATGCTACTGCAAGTGAACAAAATACTGGCATAGGAGCTACTGCTAAAACTACAGCAGAAATGAAGACCTTAGCTACTTTTACTACCCCTCCTGTTAACTGGTATTTTACCTCCGGTACCGGAGTTTGGGCAATCCAAAGCGGAGCATATAAATCATATCCATATCTTCAGGGTATTACTTATGATGCACCGGGAGCAAGTCCGGCAGTGAATCCAATACCTGGATTAGAGCAAAATGGACCGGGAAATCCTGCTTCCTTAACAGCAGCAGTAAATTCATCTACTCAGATCAATTTAGCTTGGGCATTGAATGCAAATTCTAATGACGTATTAGTAGCATATAACACAGAAAATACTTTCGGCACTCCTACCGGAACTTATACAGTAAGTAATGCTATTACTGGTGGTGGAACTGTGCTTTATGTAGGAAGCGATTTATTATATAATAATACTTCTTTAGCTAATGGCACACACTATTATTATAAAATATGGTCGAAAGATGCAAATGGTGCATACTCAAGCGGAG
>CAZIIZ010000403.1:0-3667 GCA_964539225.1 uncultured Hyphomicrobiales bacterium
TACCGTTCGAGTTAATGGATTAAATCAAGGCGGCAATACTACAGTGCAAGCAACTGCTCAGTGGTCTTCGCCATTAGTCGGTATGCATGTAATTAGGGTGCAATTAGATTCAGATAATGAAATTAATGAAATTTCTGAAATGAACAACGAAGCATCCAGAGCCGTAATTGTCGGCGATGCTCCTGATTTAGCATTCTCTACGTTCAATAATACAGCCTTAGTATTATCTAATAATAATCCTTCTTACGGTCAAGATATTACTATCTCAAGCCGAATTCGCAACAGAGGCGGAGCGGATGGTAGTGGTACAATTAAGTATTATTACGTTAATGGATTAGATACTGTATTGATTCATACCGGAGCTTTAGAAGTGCCGGACAGAGATTCAATTAATTATAACTTCACTTGGAAAGTAACTTCTGTATATGGTAAATTGCTTGCCAGAATTTCAGACGTAGCCCCAATTGAATTCGATTTATTGAATAACGAATCTCCGATTATTAGCTACGGAGCAGTTCCTCCGGCACTTAGTGCTGAACCAACTGCAACTCGTACTACATTATGGAGCGGTCAATCGACTACAATTTCTGCTAATCCTATCGGCGGAACAGGCAACTATTCATACCGTTGGGAATCAAGCACAGGTTTAGTATCTCTTGATCCTTCGTTTGTAGCTACTCCGAATGCAAATACTACTTACACATTATTTATTTCGGACGGCGTGAATACTGTTACTAAAACAATTGGCGTTAGTTTAATCAAGCCAACATTGCTTAGTCCGATAAATAATGCAAAATTGCAAGCGACTACACTTACCCTTGATTGGCAAGACGTATCGACTGCAACGTCATATACATTAGAAGTAGCAAGCGATTCATTGTTCACTAATTCAGTTACAACAGTCGCCGGAATCACTGCTTCAACTTATGAGATGAGTAATTTGAATTACGAATCAACATACTATTGGAGAATTAAAGCAGTAGGTAATACCGAAGTTTCAATTTGGTCTGACGCTTGGAAATTTGAAACTCGTGCTTTGACCACTAACCTCAACGTTACTGCTTTATTAACCGGACTTTGGAGCAACAATGCTCACAAAGCTGCTGCGGTAACCATAGAGTTGAGAACAGGCGGCACTAACGTTACTCAATCAGCATTATACAAACGCATACCGGGATTAGTCGCGTCAGACGGCACGATTAGCGTTAGCGTTAATAATTCGCAATTTGCTACCAATGATTATTGGTTGATAGTTCGTTCTGCTGGTTACATTTCGATTTCATCTGCTCAGAAAATGAATATCTCAGTCGGAGAAACATTTAGCTATGATTTCTCTCGCTCTGTATTGAGCGTCGGTAATTCTAATATGTTGAAGCAAATTGGCGGACGATATTTAATGAGAATTGGCGATTTGAACACCGACCGAAGTGTGAACAGTAATGATATGATTTTAGTGAAAGCCAATACCGGCAATACTAATGGTGTTCCGCTTTTATCTGTATTAGCGGCGAACAACAATACCGGACTCGGTAGTGCTACCTTAACGGTTACTGCTTTATTAACCGGAAATTGGTCTGGCACTGTTCACAAAGCTAACTCAGTAATGATAGAATTGCGTACTGGATCGTCATTGACCAGTTCGGCAGTCTATAAACGCATTCCGGCTATTGTGTCGGCAAGCGGAGAAATATCTATCAATTTGACTAACTTCACTTCCGGCGATTATTGGATAATAGTTCGAGCTTCGGGATATATTCCAATATCTTCAGCTCAGAAAGTTAATATTCCGATAGATGCCACCACAACTTATGATTTCTCACGTTCGATTTCTAATGTTAACACCTCAAGCATGCTGAAGTTGACAAACGGACGATACTTAATGAAAGCTGGCGATTTGAATGCAGATCGCAGCGTGAATAGTACGGATATGAGCTTGATAAAAGCCAATACAGGTTCCTCTTCGACGATTCCTGGATTGTAATAATCCGCATTATTTAATAACTTAAACTCCTCCGCTTAGACGAGCAATCGCACAGTGGAGGAGTTTTTTTTTATATTTTCAGCCATAGCATCGCTAAGAAGTGATACGATGACCCCAAAAGACACTAACCTGCAAATTTCTATTAAACTTAGGTGTTGAAAGACACAACGATATTGCCTAGATGCCCTGCACCTGAGTGGTGTGAGATATCTAAAGGTGATGTTTTGATTCGAAATCCTATTCAATACAGCCAATGACTTCAATTATTTTTTGGTGGTTTCGATATACTTCTTTAATTTAGTGTGCTTATAAATTCTACCGCCTTTAAATATAAAATATTGGCAGTAGTTTCTATAAGTTAGCTTGAATAATTATGACAAACAAAGCTATTACAAATATATTATTAAGGATTTCTATGAGGAAAATTTATGTTTTAATTGCCATCGTTATGGCATTTAGTAACTCTTTATGGGCAAATAATCTTGTTATCAGTTCATCTAAATTAGTTGATCAGAATTCGGCAAATCAGACAGTAAATATTCAATTTAATATTAGCTGGGACAATAGCTGGCGAACAAGTGCCGTGCCTAATAATTGGGACGCTGTTTGGCTATTCGTAAAGTACAAAAAAGCGAGCGATGGATTGTGGTATCACGCTACTTTGAATGCTAATGATTCCAGTCATTCGACAGGTTCACAATATGCAGGTGCTATTATAGATGCACGAAGCGATGGCAAAGGAGCATTTTCCTATCGCAGTGCCAATGGTACGGGCTTTTTTGCATCCAATCGAGTTAAACTTTGTTGGAACTATGGAACTGACGGAATAGGCAATAACATATCAACGGAACTATCCGAGATTCAAGTATTCGGTATAGAGATGTGCTATATACCTCAGGGAGCTTTCTATGTAGGCAGTGGAGGTAACGATAATTATCATTTCTATACTTTTGGTAATGATTTTCCATATAAGATTACATCCGAAAATGCTATATCAGTTGGTAATACCTCGGGCTATCTCTGGGCGGGTGGATATATAGAAAATCCTGAGATTCCTATTCATTTCCCTAAGGGGTATAATGCTTTTTATTGCATGAAGTATGAAATTACTCAAGAAAAATATTCAGACTTTTTGAATACACTTACTTCTACACAACAGACTACACGATTCCCTAATAAATTCAACAATTACCGTCATTTTATAAAATTAGTTAATGGCGTTTATGGTTGCGATGCTAATAATAATGGTGTCCTGAATGAATCAGACGATGGACAAAATATAGCTTGCAATTATCTAAGTTGGGCAGACGGCACAGCTTATTCGGACTGGAGCGGTTTGCGTCCGATGACAGAATTCGAGTATGAGAAAGTCTGTCGTGGATCAGCGAATCCGGTAGCGGATGAATATGCTTGGGGCAATACATCTATTACCCCTGCCAGCACAAGCAATTCCAATATAACTAATTCAAAGCAAGCAAACGAAGGTAGCAATATAAGTGGAGCAAACTGCAATTTTTACAGTAATGGAGTTGTATCAGGTTCAATGAGAGTCGGTTGTTTTAATGGCGGTAGTCGTGAGAGTTCGGGAGCAAGTTATTATGGTGTAATGGAGATGAGTGGCAATTTATGGGAGCATTGCATTACTGTTGGGAATTCAGCCTGCATAATTTTCACGGGTGCTGTTGG
>CAZIIZ010000404.1:0-3662 GCA_964539225.1 uncultured Hyphomicrobiales bacterium
CTTGGATCATAGAAGTTATTATAGTCAATAGCTGTAACAGTCATAATGGAATCTCTTCCGGCTGCTGCACCTAATCCACTATATAAAGGACTCTCATCGCAAGGATAAGTTCTGTCTTCAGTTACTAAAATTGTATTTTTATATTCTGGGTGAATAGTATTAGTTTGTAATTTAACTACATCACCTGTAAATACTGGAGGCATAGTAGAATTTACGATTTTAAAGGAAATTCCTTCTAAAAATGCTTTTTCTACTGTTTCTTTCCATAATTGTGTTCTAGAAATTACTCTAACAACATCGCCAACAAGTACTGGTAATGCTTGGTATTTTTCACCAGCAAAGTAAGTAGCTGTAGCAGTTGAATTATCGGCTAGAGTTCTATTATTGCTTGGAGCCCAATTATCTCTATTGATATATAGATTATTAATTCCTGTGCGATCTTGACCGCCCATTAATGTATGAGGACCATAATATTTTCTACCTTCTAAAGTACCGTTATCTTCGTTTTTAGGTTGGTATTTCAAATTACGCATTAATAAATCGCCTGAACCTAAGTTCATTAAATCTTCAAATCTGCGACGAACAGATGTAGTTGTATTTCTTAAAGTCAAATCAGGAACTAATTCTACTCTACTTCTGAAAGTTTCGTAGCGTGCTCCTGTACCTTTTTCTTCAACTTGCAACATATTTGTTCTAATGAAATCGCCAGTAGTTTCATTGATTACGAAGAATACAGATTCGTTTAAGAATCTTTCGTCGTCGTTCAACACTTCAGGGTCAGAAGCAGTACCGCTATATTTTACTTTTGCTTCTAAGAATAAAGGATAACCAATTGGTTGGTAGAATCCCTTAGTAGCATCATTTAAGTTTTTAACGTCAGCTTGCCATTCAGTTTGTAATGCAGCAATCATAGGATATTTTAAATGACCTTCTGCGTCTAATGCTTCTACATCAAATGGATTTCTTACCCAACGAGTTACGTAAGTAGTTCCGTTTGGATGTTTAGCATCTGGATGTGAAACGACTACAGGAGGAATACCTACTGCGAAGTCTTCAATCGGGCTCATTCTTCTGTTAGAATAATCAGCCACTTTAATATCTGTACCTTTGTCTAATAAGTCGTAAATTCTACCACTCATTAAGAATTTTTCAGGTATTGTATTTGAATCTGCTACGTTTTCGTTATCAGCTTTATTTCTTAAAGCGATTGGAGCATAACTAAATGCTTTACTATTTTCTAGTGTTGAACCAGAATTGTTGTAAGTACCAACTGCTTCAAAAGGACCTTGTAATAATACTTTGCTTGTATCGCCTTCTTTACCGAATACATAAGACAAATAAGTTTGATCGCATTTTTCTACAAAGAAAGTTTGATTTTTAGCAAAATCTCTAATAACATTGCCATCGGCATCTACATAATTTGAATCTTTTACATTATCAATATATAATGTAACGTCAGCTTCTGTTTTACCCCAATAGTTACCTTGCAATGAATCAACACCGCCAGGACCTGGACGTCTGCCTGCAAATGAACCTTTTGTATTTGGAGCATCTGGAAGTCTGATTAAGAATCTTGCATTGTTACCATAAATTGAGTTTGCAGCCCAAGAATATGATGCGTATGGTTCAGGACCGACTATTTCGCCATAGAAAATAGCACCGGCTAAATCTGATGAAGCGAAGTTACCGTCAATTACACCATCTGCAACTTTATCATTTGCTGGACCAGAAATTGCGTTTTGATCTTGTCCAATTGTAGAAATTGCTTTGTTAGCAATTGCTAATGTACGAGTCAATACTAATTTCAAATCAAAGTTGTCTGAGTATATAGCAGCACCAGTATATGATTCGTTACCTTCGAATCTAACACGGTTGAAACGTACATAATCGTCTTTGCCTTCTCTTGTTGTAACACTATCAATAATATATATTGCACCACCAAGGCCGATACCGTTTTCACGAACGCCTAATGATGGGTGTAATCTCTTAATATCAACATTTGATTGATCATAAGGTAGTATTGAAGTCCAAGTTGCTCCATTATCAACAGTACGTAACATCAAACCATCGTTTGAAGCTAATACTGCTGTATTTTGAGTTGGATAGAATACATCATTAACATTTGAATATAATTTATTACCGTTAAAGTCAACGCTAGTAGAATCCCAAGTTTGACCGCCATCAATTGTTTTGTAAGCAGTACCGAAATTGCCGTAAGCAAATCCTTCATTTAAACTTGTAAATAATATTTTGTTAAAACTTTTTCCAGTTTTATTGAATACGTTTGCCCATGTTTGACCATTGTTAGTAGTTTTATAGATTACTCCTCTATTTGATTCAGTACCAGCTACGAAACCAGTAGTTGCATCAGTAAAATAAATAGACTTGAAATCTGCAAATGAAGCATTAGCATTTTGTGGAGCCCAATTATTATTACCTCTTTTAACTAAAATTGTTCCTCTGTTACCAACGATGTAACCCATAAGGTTGCCATTATTGTCAGAACCAACGAAACGAACATCGTTCAAATGATTAGCAGTATTAGTAATTGCTGCTTGTGGAGTAGTGCTCCAAGTATTACCGGCATCGGTAGTAACCATCATTTGTCCGCTTTGACCAACTGCATAACCTTCAGTTGAATTGAAGAAAGTCATTGCGTTAATGTTAAAGTTTCCGTTTGTTGAAACTGAAGTCCAAGTATTACCACCATTAACTGTTTTCCAAATTTTACCTTGATCGCCGGCGATGAAACCGATTTGATCTGTAGTAAAGTGGATAGCAGATAATTTAATGTCAGTACCTAAGTTTTTATAAGCCCAAACAGCTCCGCCGTTAGTCAATTTAATTACTGTACCTTTATCGCCAACTGCGAAACCATTATCACCATCGACAAATTCGATAGCGTTAATGTTTGAGTTAGTAGCAATTGTACCAGCATTAATTTGAGTCATACCGGAACCTGATTCTGAACTTAATACATCAGCATCAGTTGTGATTTTATTATCTAAGAAACGAGTAAGCATTCTGCCATCGGCAGCATATTTATCATTTTCGAAGTTTTGAGTGAATGGAGCATCATAAGATTTAACATCTACTGGTATTCCATAGTTAGGATAAGAAATTAAAGTCTCATTCAATACATTTGAGTGAACAAGTCCACCAGCTGCATTATATTCATCGTAAACGATTTCATCTAAATCGGATACAAAGAATCTTTTAGAGAATGTTTGTGGGTTGCCCATGTGAATAGCGGCACCGTTACCATTAAGGACAGTATTAGCTTTAAATTCTACACCTTTTACTACGTTCATATCAGAATGCTCTGAATAAACTGCTCCACCACCGCGAACTTGGTCTCTGCGTTCGTTAGAAACAGCACCAACTTTGTTTTCAGTGAATAAAGCACGTACAAAATGTACACTTCTGTCTTTAATAGAAAGATTTTTATTATCTAAAATAATTGAAATTGCACCACCGGAATATCCTGCAGTATTATTATCAAATTTTACTCTTGTTACATCAGTATAACCGCCACCAATAGGCATTTTATTCATAATACCACCGGCACCATTTATACGCATATTTCTACGAGTAAAAATTGCTCCACCTTCAGCAGTTGCTTTATTTGTAGGATCTATAAAAATCGGAAAAGTATATTTATT
>CAZIIZ010000405.1:0-3662 GCA_964539225.1 uncultured Hyphomicrobiales bacterium
ATAAACTCATCTATCTCGCCACCATTTGAAGAAGAGTATGTATCGTCCGAAAATTCCTTAGCTACTTCCGCAAAACTTTTATTAGCTTTTAATAAATCCATAGCTAATTTTGCTTTATTGTATGCCACGGTAGTGTCGATTACAGCCGCAGATCCGTAAGAAAACAGCATAAATGCAATTTTTTTCTCTTCTAATCGCATTTGAGCCATTTTCTCGAGATTGGGAGTAATTATCGTTTTATCGAAGAAATAACTTTCGGAAACAACTTTTCTATTATTCTGCAAATCCCTACAAATTGATTCGTCTTTGTCGAATCCTCTAGACTCAGCATCTAAAATCTTTAATTTATAACTTGAGAACAAATTAACAAAGTTTTTAATAGAATCGCAACTTAACTGATTTAACTCTACTCCTCGTCGATTAGCCTTTTTCTTGAATTCATTATTGACCTCATCGTATGTATATTTATCTTTTCCGATTTCGAAAAGCACCGCAGCACCTTTGCCAGTTGTACCGCCGCTTTTTGCGGATTTCTGTGCATTCATTCCAGTAGGACAAGACACAAAGCCTATAGTTGCCATTACGGCTAATACTTTACTAACTTTTAATCTTCTTATTGGACTCATATTATTCCCTATTTATGTTATTGTTATTAAATTCAATAAATTATAGTATTATTTTTCGGTATTCGGCTATACAACATATTTAATTAGAATGCTATATGAATGCTACCAGTATCACACCGACATCTAATAGACGAATAAAATCAATTTTTGTCTTATTATTTTTACTATTATTTTAAATAAAAATTTGATAGTGAATCAAATCACTTCAATTGTATTTAACTCATTAATTAAATTCACAAAAATACGATAAATTGTTATAATAAAAAACACTTAAATATTATTACTTATTCTGTCCTAATTTATATAGTTTATTGCGATTTATTTCGGATTCAGAGTGGCTAATCTAATTGTCTGAACCATTGATTAAGCTGATTGATTTGATGAGGATGATTAATATAAAGTCTAATAATACTATTACACATATCGACATATGCTAAATGTATTCAAGTGGCAGTCTCATAAGTAGTCATTCTGAACGAAGTGAAGAATCAATAAGCTCGTAAGTACCAAGATATATAGATACTTCGCTACGCTCAGTATGACGTAATTTATATTTCTTGTACTTATGAGATAGACTCGTAATAGAGTAAGAAAAAAACACTTATCATTTTACAGACTCTATTTAAAATACGGAGTAAGAAATTGTATTAAAGCTATTGTCTGAACCATTGATTAAGCTGATTGATTTGATGAAGATGATTAAAACAAGGATGTAATTTAGCATTTCGCAATGGTCTAAAATATTACTGATACTTCCATTCTCGTTCGCAATCGTAGCATTTATTGGTATGGTTAAATATTGGGAATAACGCTCCGAATAGAAAGCAAAGCACAATCGACCAAGCCGATAATTTGCGTTTCTTCCAGATATTATCCGAACCGCAAAACGGGCAAACAGCATAATCTGTTGAATCCGTAGCTTGCAGAATTTGGACTTTATCATCCAAAGCAGAATCATTGTTTTTGATTAATCCTCCTGCTTTAAGCACTTCCATAGCTTGGGCGGAATCTGATTCATTGATTAACACTTTCACTCCGCCTAAGGCATTAGAATAGAAAGTGTTCATTTGCACGGTCATTTCGTCTTTGATAATTGCCTGATTGCCATTTGCCTCTAAATTAGTTATCAGCATTTGGGCTTCGTGCGGATATGTAAAGGACATTAATGTGATTAGTTTACTCATGATTTCCCCGATAATACTAACTTATAATAATTTACTATTTGAGTTGGAACATTAATTAAGTAATCTTTTAACTAATTTGTAGTTATGACTTCCTAAATTTTTCATTATGTTATTTTCCGAGTCTAAGTTTTCGGCTTGCAGTATAGCAAATTCTAATCTATCATCTTGAATGAATAGCTCCGTACGTAGATTAGCCTTATTATAACCATTAGGTAGTATTTCGGTCAAATATTTTTCAGTAAAAGTTTTTTTCCCAGATTTTCTATTAAGTCTAAATAATTCTAAAGTAGCAGTATTAATATCATGAATATTGATATGATGGAGTAATAGCCAAAATTCAAAGCTAGGATTAGAGATAGCGAGAAAGAAATTCTCTTCGGCTCTGCATTTTTCAACCCATTTGTCTAAATGCCATCGGTCTTTATCAATTATCATCCAAAATTCGTCCGTTTTCCTTAAATTAAATTTAGTTTTAGCATCTTTGAGTTTTCCAAAAACAAATTTTGGAGCACTATTCGTATCATTATTATCACGTTCGAGTGGAATTATTTCTATTCGGTTGTCCGAATACTTAATTTTGTCTTTTAATGCTTGATAATAAGCAGGTTCGGTCTTATTGCCTTCGTATGCTAAGATATAAAATTTATCCACATCTTTAAATGGCTTCAGTCTTGATAGCTCAATTCTTTCTCTTGGCATCTTTTAAATCCTCAATAAATGATATACTGCTTCGGTTACCTAATCTTGGAACAGCCTTAAACCGACCTAATAAATAATCCTTACGAGATTTATCATCTATATTTACATTATAATCTTGCAATGAATATAGCTTGGTTGCTCCAAATTCTGACTTATTAGTAAACCATATTTCATCTTTTCTGAGCAGATTTTTATCAAATAATGATGCTTCGTGGCTCGCTAATATTAATTGACTATTTATATTTGTCGATTTCTTTATAAATAAATCAATAAGATCATATACTAAATTTGGATGAAGACTTCGTTCCATCTCATCGACTATATAAACATTATCGCCCTTAAATAAATCTATTAATAACGGTACGAAATCCATAATACGCTGAGTTCCATCTGATTCTTCATTTAAGTCGAATGGGATTCTATGAGCATTTTCGCCATATACAGTATGCTCGGTCATCATTTTTTTTACTTTTACAGAGTAATTATCTTTAAAGAAAATATATCGAATATTCTCTTCTAAATTGTCTAAGAATAGATTTGTCTTCTCTGATTTATCTTTTAGTAAGTTGGTTTTAATACTATTTTTAATAGTAGATGGTATATCTGCTTTGTCGAATTCAATTTCAGTTAATTGAATCCCGGATATTCCGGTATCGAAATACTTAAGCAAATCTTCAAATACTACTTTTAGTTCTGTATTCTGTTCTAATTCAAATTCGATACCTTGAAATTTTGAATCAGGATATACAACAGTTAACGCATTCTGGAACCAATCAATTACGTTTAGCAAATCTTCAATATCAGAGACATTGTCTTTAACTTTTCTTATTCTAATTTCTGTTAGAAATAGTTGATTATCGGGCGTACTTTTTGAAATAAATTCTAAGAATTGTCTTTCTTTACTAATTGAATTTTTAGAGAATAATGGTTCAATATTGAATTTACTAATGTCTTTTCTTTCAAAAATTAGTTTCTCGGAATTTTTATTGATCGAATATAGCCATTCTTCAATGATATTCTTGTTATTAAAAACAAAACCATAAGCATAAGATTTATTTTTGTGTTTAATTTCAAATTCAATTCTTGAGGGTGAATTAGTTGAGTCTTCGTGGAGTTTAAAATTTTTGAATTGAATAATACTATCGGCTGGAGT
>CAZIIZ010000406.1:0-3659 GCA_964539225.1 uncultured Hyphomicrobiales bacterium
CGATGCAAAAGATTAAATTAAGCATTTATTTACTGATTTCAGTTTATGTTTTCAGTTCCCTCAGTATGAATGCTTTAGCGAAAAATGCCAAAGCCGAATACTACAAAATAAAATTTAAAGCTGAATGCTTGAATGAAAAGATTGTTGATAATTTCGGCAACGGTTACGACGCTCTCTACGGCACTCGCAATATGCGACCTGTACTGCACGGCATAGTATATCGTGGCGGTGCAAATAATTTTTTCCATAAGACAGCTAAACGCGATAATCGCAATCCACTGCCTACTGAAGGTTTGCAGAATTTAGCCGATAACGGCTTTTCAACGGCTGTATATCTCTACCCAAATAATTTCGATATAGCCGATAAAGAATTGCAATCCAAAGATAAAAAGAACAAAATCAAGTATATCCAGAACTCCGGAGCGTCGAAAGAAAAATTACGCAAACTGTTAGAATTGACTAAAGAAACAATTGACAATCCCGAATTGGGACCAATCTATATGCACTGTTGGAACGGCTGGCATCAGTCCGGTTATGTTGCAGCAGCAGTATTGATGCAGTTTTGCAGTTTTACTAATCAACAAGCAGTAGATTATTGGATAGAAAATACGGACGGTGCAAACAAAGGCTACGACCACGTTAAAAATAAAATTATGGAATTCGTGCCGTATAATGATTTAAAAATCAGTCCCGAATTGCAAAAGGATATTTGCCCGTGTATGCACAGCAATTAGCAGAAGAATGCTTAATCTACAAACAAGAAAACAGCGGATAATACGTTGTATAATTTTTGAAAATAATAAATCTAAAAATAAAGGAAAATTATAATGAGTTATTTAGTTCCAATGGTCGTCGAGCAAACCAGCCGCGGCGAAAGATCTTACGATATTTACAGCAGACTGCTCAAAGATAGAATTATATTCATCGGCTCTCAAGTAGATGATAATTTAGCAAGTTTGGTTATAGCTCAATTATTATTCTTACAAAGCGAAGACCCGAAAAAAGAAATTAGTATGTATATTAATTCTCCGGGCGGAAGCGTTAGTGCCGGATTAGCTATTTACGATACTATGCAATTCGTTACTCCCGACATTACGACTATCTGTATGGGTATGGGTGCTTCGATGGCTCAAGTGCTATTGTGTGCCGGTACGCACGGCAAACGCTATGCCTTGCCTAATTCTAGAATACTAATGCACCAGCCGATGGGCGGCACTCAGGGGCAAACTACTGATATTGAAATCTATACTCGCGAAATGGTCAGAATGAGAACTACTTTGTATAATATTATTTCTAAGCATAGCGGCAAATCAGTAGAACAAATCAGGATAGATGCCGAACGCGATTATTATATGAGTCCGCAGGATGCTTTGGAATACGGCTTAATTGACAAAATTATGGAAAGAAAAGTAGAAGAAACTCCTAAAACAGAAGATACTCCTGCTCCAAAAATCGGAGAATAACTATGAAAGAAATATTCGAAAGCACTAAGACAATAGCCGTAGTCGGTATGTCGAAAAACCCGGATAAATCCGCTTATAGCATTCCGGCATATATGAAATCGCAAGGTTTCAAAGTCATTCCGGTTAATCCGACTGCTTCTGACATTGATGGCGTAAAATGTTATGCCGCATTAGCAGACGTGCCGGACCATATTGACATGGTAAATGTGTTCAGACCAAGCGAAGATTGCCCCGAAATTGTTCGACAAGCGATCGAACGCCATAAGCTAAAGGGCGATATTTCTACAATTTGGCTTCAGCTTGGCATTGCTCATCCGGAAGCAAAAAAATTAGCAGAAGAAGCAGGCATTCGGTATGTAGAAGATTGCTGCTTGTATATTGAGCATAAATACTTTATGCACGATAATAAATAGTAATCATACTTTCGGAATATTGAATACAAAAGGCGTAATTGATACAATTACGCCTTTTGTTTTAATTGAATTGACGAAATATATTACGCAGTTGCGATATTTATTATTTGCAAAAACTGTTCGAACTTGAGCGAGGCTCCGCCGATTAATGCTCCGTTTACATTCGCCACGGCGAGAATTTCTTTCGCATTCTCAGCATTTACACTACCGCCATATTGGATTAATACTTTCTCGGCATTCGCTCCGAAATTATCAACTAAGAATTGGCGAATATAATTATGAGCTTCTTCTACTTGTGCGATAGTGGCAGTAACTCCAGTGCCAATCGCCCAAATCGGCTCGTAAGCCACTACAATTTTAGCAATATCGTCGTTTGATATATTCGCAAGCGATTTACTTAGTTGAGCGGACAAAACATCAAAAGTAGAGTTTGCATTTCTGTCTTCTAATGATTCGCCAATGCAAAGTATCGGCGTAACGCTATTTTTGAGCAAAGCGTGAATTTTCTTATTGATAAATTCATTAGTTTCGTGGAAATATTGTCTTCTCTCCGAATGCCCGACGATTACATATTCGCATTGAAATTGCTTTAGCATATCAATTGATATTTCACCGTTGAATACCCCTTTGGGTTCGAAGTAACAATTTTGTGCTCCCAAAAGCAATCCAGATTTATGAATAAGTCTATTAACCGAATCTAAATTAGTGAAAGGCGGACATATCAATACTTTGACGTTTTTAGAGGCAGGATGCACTTCTAATCCGGCAATAATTTGCTTAGTTAATTCTTTTGCGTCCGCAATAGTAGTATTCATCTTCCAATTGCCTGCGATTAAGTATTCTTTCATCTCTGTTCTCCTTTAGCTTTAAATATTTTATAATATGATAATTTTTCATCTGATTCGAACCCATAACCTTGCAAAATTTCATTGGGCGAAGTAACTTTTACATATTCCGGTGTAAAGAGTTTTCTGGTCTTATTGTCCCACTGCAAGAGTTTGGTTTCTAAAGTAGTATAAGTGGAATCTGATTTAACTTTTACATTCCCATAAGCCGTCATATTTTTCGTATTATCGTCAATAACGACGCTATCTGCAGTCAATGTACTAATTATTTTCATAGATTCCTTAGCGAAAAACATGACATTTATGTTCTGTTTTAAAATAGTACGATTAGTCGAATTATATGTAAAACCCGAATCTGCGGACAGCCTTGCTTTGGTATAATTTGAATCAATAAACGACACATCTATTTTATAAATAATCTGCTCCGGTTTATTAAGCAAACTCTGGTCTATCACCTTTGCATTGCTCGAATCCGTATCGTTACAAGATGCAATAAGCATAGAAGCTATCAATAGAATATATAATTGCGATCTAAGCACTTAATCTTTCCTTGATGTATTTGTTCAATTCAAATAAGTCTTTGATAAATGATTCGGCAGAATTCAAATCTAATTGAGTAGCTGAATCGCTTTTAGCTTCTTTGGGATTGGGGTGAGTCTCGAAGAATATCCCGTTTACTTCAGTACATACGGCAGCACGAGCTAAGGCAGAAATATATTCCGGTTTGCCGCCGGATTGACTGCCGACAGACGGCTGCTGTACGGAATGAGTAGCATCGTAAATTACGGGGAATCCGTATTTCTGCATCTCAATCAATGAGCGATAATCAACGACTAAATCATGATAACCGAAGAAAGTTCCTCGTTCGGTCAATATTATTTTATTATTTCCGGCTTCTACAGCTTTTTGAGCTGCTTTCACAGCGTCTTCAGGAGCCA
>CAZIIZ010000407.1:0-3655 GCA_964539225.1 uncultured Hyphomicrobiales bacterium
AGATCCGTAGTCAGATGCTCTATTCAGTTGAGCCACGGGGCCTTTATTTTTACGCCCACAAAAATAACGTAATTTTTAATTACTACCAAATAAAATCTCAAAAATTTCACTCTTAAATATTTTACAAATTTTTGTGATTTAGTTATCATAAAGTTACTAATTTTACAAACTTAAATTCAATTATTCTGCTGTTTGAGCAGGACCGGAGGAAGTAATCACCTTAGAATGTCTTAAAACTTTCTCGCCGTACATATAGCCGAGAGAAATTACTTGCACTACCTGACCTTCGGGCAATTCTGACGGAGCTACCATCAGTGCATCCATATAATCAACGTCGAATTCTGTTCCAACTTGATCGGGCATTGTGTTTACTCCGGCTTCCTCGAATAATTTAGTAGTTTTGCCGTGAATTAATTCCAGACCTTTTAGTAAAGAATCGTAATCAGTTGATTTCACTCCTGCAGTTAATGCAGAACCGAGTATATCAATAATTTCCAAAAATTTATATAAAAGTCTTTCATTAGAATACTGCACAATTTCTTCTTTTTCTCTCATTGAGCGGCGGCGGAAATTTTCTAATTCAGCAGCATTGCGAAGCATTGATTCTTTTGCTTCGTCTCTTTCTTTAGTCAATTGCTCTAATTTAGCTAACAATTCGCTAACTTCGCTTTCTGTAAAAGTGTTTTCATCATTTGATTCTGAATCATTAGAAGTAAATTCTACTTCTACTTCGTTATCATTTTTTTCGTCCGGTTTATTTTTTTCTTGCTTGTTGGACATTGGTTTACCGTCTCCATTTTTAAAATAAGTTTTAGCTAAGTCTATGGTCTTATTATAAGCTTGACGCAATGGTTTTTGTCCCGGTTGTTGCTTTTCATCCATAACTCATTTATTTCTATTTGTGTTACATTATCGAACATCTAATTTTGCTTAACATTTAAAAGCAAAACGTTAAGACGTAATTGCTCTGATTTAATTTTGCCTATTTTCTCAGAGAAAATAGTAAACCTTCCGCAGGGTTAAGAAACCTACGGAAGGTGAGATTATTGCCTTCGGAAAATTTCTTAATCTTTCCTAGGGTTTAGAATATTAGTGAATAATACAAAGTTTTGGTTATCTTACAATTTCTAACTGTTCAACAAGTTCCGTATTGCCATTAGCGTCGCTTATAACTAACAGATAAGTACCTTGGGCTATATTATTAATATCATAATTGCGTTCTACTTGGTTTCCATCATAATAAAACGTAGCTAATTCTTTTATTAAATGTCCAGATATTCCGTATAAAACAATATGTTTCTCTCCAGTTTGAAGACCATTATACTGCACGGATAATTTATCGGATACAGGATTAGGATGTAATTTTGCAGTAGCATTGATTGTGTTTTCATTAGCACAGAACGCTGAAGCATCATATTTAGAATTAATTGCTCCCGGTGTTCCTCCCAATATTGAAGCTGCGTACCAATTTCCAGCTACATTATTATCAATTAAAGGGTTAATTAGTTCTAAACTAAATCCAGTATTATATGCATTTTCCCAAGGTTCTACATTAGAATAGGAAACTGAATCGACCAATTCGCCTAAATTATCATATATTCTAGCGGCATCGATTTCTCCCAAACCGAAATCAAAATTACCAATAACAGGGATTTCTGCACTATAACAGTTTCTAAACTTTGCAGTATCTTTGCATAATACGATGTAGGAATTTGCTTTCAGAATTGTAGAATTCGGCAAAGTGAATATATGGCTATCGGAATTATCCTTCATAATCCATTTTGAAATATCAACATCAATGCTTTTAGGATTATATAATTCTATCCAATCATCGCAATCTTTATCTGATTTGGATTTGTACATAATTTCGTTGATAACTATTGTAGTATCAACAATTTTCTCATATAACGCCGTAATATTTATAGTATCTCGAAGTGTGTCGAGCTTCAGGGTAATACTTGGATTAACGCCTAAACTATCAGGCTTCCAGCCAAGGAATTTTTGTCCTTTTGTAGATAATGCTTGTACTTTAACTTCGTAATCCTTGAAATAGAATCCTGTAACACAAGTGTCCTTAAAAATATTATTATTTACCTTCACGACAAATTCGGTATTATTGCTTGAATTAATGTTTATTGCCGTAAGCCCCTTCAGTGCGAAACGATCTACATAGTCTTCCATCAGGTATCTACTTCTTTGCTCTGCAAAGACTCTAATTCGATCGACACTTACAGCCCAGTCCTTTGCACATTCCGGATACTTAGCCCGCTGTTTATCAATACCTAAAGACGTGAAATATGCCATACTGTCGAGCAATTGTCTAACCGGCTTAGGGCTAAGGCAAGAATTTAATAAATCTTGAGACCTCAGAATATATTTCAATTTGAATTCATCGTTTGCAATGATCTTACCGAATAGATATGCGAATTTACTATTAGGATTATAAGTAGAATCTAAGAAACGGTCAAATATATCACTATTGGCTGATGCTGTACTTCCAATATCAAAACTCCAATCTAAATCATTAATAACAAATCTCCATTTGGAATCATATTCATCCGATTGCCATATTTTTAAATTATTATCAATCCAATCATAGTTTGAAGTATATGTTTCTAATATTACATAATCCAAAATGTTATCAACATCAATTCTGTAGTTGATTAAATCAGTAAACAGCTTGGTATTAGCATCTTTAATAGTTTTTACCGAATCAATCAATGAAAAATATGAAGATCCATTTCCGTCATTGAGTTCGGAATTATTTTTAATTATATTAACTGATTCCTCGGAAACATTATATTTCGTTTTGAAATAATCTTCATTTGTATGCTCACGTAAATTCGCCATAGCATAGAACTCAGCATTCAAATAAACATAATAAGGCTGACTCAATGCCGCATCTAAAGTGCTAATTCTTCGAGCAAGCATACATCCAAACGCATCTCGCATAAACGCACCATACCAATCATTACTTGAATTTCTAAATACTACTGCTTTATATTCATCTAATGAATTCGCTCCCCAGAATGGATAATCGAAATTTTTCATTCCATATTTTTCTTTTGCGTTTAGGCGTAAGGATGAATGCCCCATTACATTTTTCGCATTACTGTTTCCTGATATTTCAATTTCTCCTGTACCGGAATAGATTTGCTTTTTATCAGCTGAAAACAACTCAAAATTGACTGGTGCTACGTAAAGTTCATTAATGCTATACAAAATCCCATAGGGCTTTTTCCATAAATACATGTTATCCGAAACCATTGAAACGGAAGGTAATGAAGCTGTATCATTAATGAAATATGTACTTGACACTGTAGGACTCGGTACAAAATTATCTTTGAAAGCACGAGCTTTGATACAAGTGTTTTTATAAAATACTAACGGCTTCGTAAATTGTAGTGAATTAACTGTTAAGTCCGAACCATCTATTGAATAAACTATTTTTGTATTGATGTCGTCCGAAGAAAGCGATACACTGACTGAATCTTTATACAACCCTGCAAGTTCTGAAAATATTGGTGCTTTTAATATGGCAACTTTGGGATTTGCGTTGCTTTTGGAGTCGCTTGGTTTGTCGAAATATGCTTTTGTCGTAGCACCGTCAGGATAAGATCCGTAAGACACGTCCGGGATTACAGTCTCAAATGAT
>CAZIIZ010000408.1:0-3648 GCA_964539225.1 uncultured Hyphomicrobiales bacterium
GGAGTATATAAAGCTATTCCTAAGCTGCACACAATCTCGGAAAACGAATTTGCTATTACATTTCCATACGATACGGAGTTCGAGATATTCTGCTATTTTATAAATTATATGGTTTATCCCGAGAATATCGAGTATTCTGCGGAAGTAATGGCTTGGACTAAGATAAGCGAATCCGACAATTGCCCAATTTCTGATTTATTACATAAGGAAGTAATGATATACATTCCGCAAAATGATGAAGAATTTGATAATGTGCATCTGACGACATTCGACAATAAATGCTATAAAATTGATTTCTCGTTCCAGAAAGATACTTCGCCACTTGCCGAACCAGTAATAAATTATTATAAATGTACAATTGATACTTCAAATTTGGAAATTTTTGAGAATGAAATTATTGATGTGATGAATAATGCAAATAATTGATATTACAAGAAAGTTAAGAGTAAGCGGCTGAGAATAAATTACATTTCTATTTCAAAAATATGCTACAATTTTAGATATAAATACAAATTAGCTTAATCCATATTTCCTAAGCTACCAACGGCATAATTTATTTTTGCATGCAGTTAATAAAGAATCTAATTACTAATATTGTATATTCAAATGCCGATATGAATATCAATAATATAGAGATGAAAAACGAAAAATATTCTGCTTTGAAAATAGAAACATCATGATTTTAATATATCAAAAGAATTAATCATCCATTTCATATTAAACCTTTAAATATATTTCAAGTCTAATATATAAAAGAATGATTTATTAAATATTTGGAATGTTAAAATGAAATGGATTAGAAAGAACTGGTTATGGCTGCTGATTAATATCATTGTAATTTTGCCTTCTTTAAGCGTGTTTGCACAATTTAGATTTGATTTCTCCGGTAATGGGCAAGTAATTTCGATGGAATTACCTAAAAGTGTATTGGAAAGAATTAATGATCCTGAACTTGCAGGCAGAAAAATTAGTGCTTTAGGTTTTGCCATTAATGGTACCGGTGAGTGGAGCATTCGTTGGTTAACTGCCTGTTTAACTGTTACTCCGCTATTTATTTTAATTGGCAACAATCGTATATTACGATATAGAAAAATGCTGGGACTTTATGCATTTGGATATGCGTTTTTACACACTTTGTTTTTTATTGCTGATAGAGGCATACTACAAATATTCGACGAGTTCAATTTCATACTTGGATTAATTTCGCTTTTGATAATGATTGCCCTTGCCCTTACATCTAATAAATGGTCGATGAAGACTCTTGGCAAAAATTGGAAGAAGCTTCAGAAATATGTATATCTTGCTAGTATTTTATCTGTACTGCATTTGCTATTATTGAAGAACGGCGGTTCGTGGATACTATATGCAGTAATTATCTCGATTGGATTTATTTTGCGAATGCCTCAAGTAAGAGCATTTTTTGTAAATCGCAGAGCTGCAAAATCAAATAAAGATTTGCAAATAGCGTAGAAATATAAATACTGTTCTTTATGAATTATTCAATTGTCATTCCGGTATTAACTCGTTAACTAAATAAACCGGAATGACAGTATTCATAGGTATTGCCAGAGATATGTATAATGGTTAGATAGATTAGGAGAAATAGTATTTGAGTAGGTATTTGAAGCAACCGAAATTGCTAATTTTCTCTATAAATCATTTTAAATTTCGCAATCCTTTATATACTAATATTTTTTTATTTTCAAACAAACAATATTTTCTATACAATTGCGTAAATACCAATAATTATTATGTGTTATGATGATAATTGTTAAGATTTGACAAACAAATGGAGAATAAATAATGAAAATATTACTACTCGCTTTAGCTGTATTCGGCTACGGAACTACTACTCAAGCCCAAACTCAAACCCCTAAAACCCCTAAAAACATAATAATTATGATAAGCGACGGATGCGGATATAATCACATTCAAGCAACAGACTTGTATCAGAATGGCGAATTCGAATCTCAGAAATATGAGCAATTTCCGGTAAAATTATTTATGTCCACTTATCCTGCGGTTGCGGACTGGAATGATAAAGTGTTTTTCCCTACTCGTCCGTATTCCTCAGTCGATGCTTGGTCTGATTTCAGATATGTACTTCAAGATCCGACTTGCTCTTCAGCGTCCGGCACAGCAATCGCCACCGGAGTAAAAACCTATAACGGAGCTTTGGGCAAGGATTTGAACAAACAAAACCTTAAAAATTTAACTGAATTAGCTAAGGAAAAAGGCAAAGCTGCTGGAGTGATTACTTCCGTTGAATGGTCCCACGCTACTCCGGCTTGCTTCGTAGCACACAATGAAAGCAGAGAGAATTATGAGCAAATCGCTAAAGAAATGTTGCTTGATTCTAAATTAGACGTAATCATGGGCTGCGGTCATCCTAATTATGATGCCGATGGCAATAAATTAGATAAAGCAAATACTTATAAATTTGTAGGAGGAGAAAAGGTTTGGACAGACTTGAAAAATGCGAATAACTCATTAGCCGGCAAACAAGTGCAAGACATTGACGGCGACGGTAAAGCGGACGCATGGAAACTAATTGAATCTAAGGAAGATTTCATCGCCTTGACTAAGGGCGAAACCCCTAAGCGAATCTTGGTACGGCTCAGGTTTATCAGACTCTCCAGCAAGCTCGTGGGCTCAAAGACGAAAGCTATTTCAATGGTACAAAATTGCCTGACGAAGATCCTATGGAAATAATGAAAAATGCTACTACAACCGTACCAGATTTGAAAGTTATGGCTCAGGGTGCTATCAATGTTTTGGATAATAATAAAAACGGTTTCTTTTTGATGATAGAAGGTGGTGCGATTGATTGGGCAGCTCACGGCAACCAAACCGGACGAATGATTGCTGAAGAATTGTATTTTAATCAAACAGTAGAATCCGTAATTAATTGGGTGGAGACTAACAGTTCGTGGGACGAAACTTTGCTTATCATTACAGCCGACCACGAAACTGGATATATCACCGCTCCATACAAAGGCGAAGCTGGAGTGAATTGGGAACAATTGCCTAAAACTCCAAAAGGAAAATTACCAAATATACAGTGGAATACTAATCACCATACTAATTCCTTAGTGCCTCTATTTGCTAAAGGTGCAGGGAGCGAATGTTTAAATTTATTCGCCGACGAAACTGACTTAAAACGTGGAAGATACCTCAACAATACTGAAATTGCCCAAATGATATTTATGCTTTGGAGATAATATATTTTAATGGCTTGATTAAACCAGACTTTTCTAAAGCAAATTTAGAATTAGATAACAATCAAAAAATCGCTACAATCTTTGATCTAAACTTGGCTTAGCAGTTTGTTGAAAAAGTAAAATAATTAGTCATTCTGAGGTTTCAAAGAAAACTACGTTTTCACTAAAAGGAAATGACACTCATCGTATTGAAGATAATTTCGTCATTCTGAACGAAGTGAAGAATCCAGTATTCGGCAACTCCCTGATTTTATGGATACTTCGCTACGCTCGGTATGACGATATTGTCTTTACTAAGCTTTTTAAAAACGTTCCTAAGAGCATCTGTGTCATTAGGAGCATAGCGAAGAAAACTGCGTTTTCACTAAAAGAAAATGACACGCATCGGTATTGAAAATACTTTCGTCATTCTGAACGAAGTGAAGAA
>CAZIIZ010000409.1:0-1486 GCA_964539225.1 uncultured Hyphomicrobiales bacterium
TTAAAATTGCTTTAGATAATATTGACGAAGTAATTTCGATTATCAGAAGTTCTCGCGATGCGAAATTGGCTTCAGAAAGATTAATCTCTCGATTCGGTCTGAGCGAAATTCAGACCAAAGCAATTCTCGAAATGAGATTGCAAAGATTAACCGGCTTAGAAAGAGATAAAATCGAAGCTGAATACAGAGAGTTATTGCAGACTATTGAGAGATTGAGAACAATATTAGCAAACAAAGAAATGCAGTTGAAAATTGTTTCTGATGAGTTAGACGAAATTGATAGAAAATTCTCAGATAAACGTAGAACTGAAATCGTACGCGACCACACTGAATTCAGAGTGGAAGACTTAATTGCGGACGAGGAAGTAATCGTTACTATTACTCACAAAGGTAATATCAAGCGTACTCCTGTGTCAAACTATCGTCGCCAAAACAAAGGCGGTCGCGGATTGAGCGGAGCAGGCACCAATGATGATGATTTCGTCGAGCATGTATTCCAAGCGTCCACCCACCATTATCTGTTGTTCTTTACAGATCAAGGTAGATGCTATAAAATCAAAGTATATGATTTGCCGGAAGGTAGCAGAAATTCCAAAGGTCGCTCTATTGCTAACGTGATAGCCAAGTTGCCAGACGAGATTATCAATGCTTACCTCGCTATCAAAGAGTTCAAGGAAGATAACTATATCATTCTCTGTACTAAAAACGGTACAATCAAGAAAATGGATATGACCAACTTTGAAAATACTCGTACTAATGGTATCATAGCTATTAGCCTAAACGACGATAATAAACTTATGGCTGCACGCATCTCGGACGGTACTTGCGATGTAATCATCGGTACTCGCAACGGTATAGCTTGTCGCTTCAGAGAGAGCGACGTTAGACCAATGGGCAGAACTGCTGCCGGCGTTCGTGGTATCTCGTTAGAAGGCGACGATCAAGTAGTATCAATGATAGTGATTAAACGTTCTGACGCTCAAGTACTCGTAGTCGGCGAAAAAGGCTACGGCAAACGTACTAAGTACGAAGACTTCCGCTTGACTAAACGTGGAGCGAAAGGCGTAATCTCTATGAACGTTACTCCGAAGACCGGACGAGTAGTCGGATTGCTTTCGGCATTAGATACTGAAGACTTAGTCGTAATGACAGTCGGAGGAATTCTGATTCGCCAGCAGATTTCTGATATTCGCACTATCGGCAGAAACACTCAAGGCGTGAAATTAATTCGCTTAGACGACGGCGATGCTATCGCAGACATCACTGTAGTTACCAGAGTCGAAGATATCGACGAAGATGAATACGCTGAACTGCCATCACCTGAATTAGACAACCAAGAAGCATTATTCGGTGCTGAATAGTACTGAGTAATTATTGCTATATTTTTAAACGCCTTCCTTCGGAATTATACTGAAGGAAGGCGTTTTGCTTTTGATTCAATTGTCTGAACCATTGATTTAACTGATTGAATTGATGAAGATGATTA
>CAZIIZ010000409.1:1586-3646 GCA_964539225.1 uncultured Hyphomicrobiales bacterium
AGAAAGTATGAAGTTTGATTCTTGTGATTTATATGCTTTAAGATGATTAAATATTGTCTGAACTATTGATTTAACAGATTGAATTGATGAAGATGATTAAGAAAGTATGAAGTTTGATTCTTGTGATTTATATGCTTTAAGATGATTAAATATTATCTGAACTATTGATTTAACTGATTGAATTGATGAAGATGATTCTAAGATTAATATCTTCCTCTTAATCAGCTTAATCGGAATAATCAGGTGAATCAATGGTTCAGACTATTCATTAGATGTTGGACATCTGAAAAACTAATTATTTGATAATAAATAATAGTAATTACTTGCAATTAATTTTGAATTTCTGTAATTTGCAGACTAAGAGATAATAAACTATATATTTTGCAAATCAAGAAATATAATTATGAAATTTACTAAATTACTAATATCATTAATGACCTTTGCTTATCTTGGATTAAATTCTTATGCAAAAGATATTACTTTCAAGGTTGAAGAACTAAAAATTGCTGAACAACCATTACCTAATGAATCTTACATTGAAATAATTAGACGACTAATTTTAGAAGAAGCACAGATTGAATATAGTCCGGTGCGTCGAGATACTACTTATGATTATGGGATTGTTGCACATAATGAATATAATGGTCTTGTAAATTATAAATTCCATTCTTTCTATCTTGGTGTGTATCATGCTTACAAGGAACATCGACCAATTATTTTAGCCCCTGATGATATTTGGCTATTAATCAGTCAAGGATTTGCTTCTCATGTTGCCGCAAATGCTGAAAAGCTTAGACATAAATTTGTCAAGCATAGCGGTCAAGAAAGTCTCATTGTAAGAACAACAAAAGATATGATGAAGGCTTCGGCAAAAGAATGGGAAGAAATATTCCCTCAGTTTACAGAACAAATAGATAAAAAGGTAGGCAAAAACTTAGTAAATACTCTGACTTGTAATTTCTCAACAAGCACAAATATTGAAAAGTTAGCTTCGGAAATTACAATTATGAAAGCAGTGGAAAAGTATTTTGAATTTATAGTTTATAGAATGGGTTGCGGTATTCCGGAAATTACTTTGCAAGGCAATACTGAGGATTGGCAAAATGTTTTAGATAAAGCAAATGCCCTGAGAGAATATGATTTAGACTGGTGGATAAATGAATTAGAACCAATATTGAAAGAATTTGTAAATGCTTCTAAAGGAATTGTAACTAAAGAATTTTGGCGAAAAATGTATAAAATCCATGAACCAACTCAATATTTAGCTCTGGATATAATTGATGGATGGTTTGTTAAATTTTTCCCTTATGATATAGACGGTAAGCGTTTAAGTCTCGACACTCTTACTTCAAATACAGAAAAACTACAAAACAAAATTGTGAGTGTAGATGTAAAATATGTCGATGAGGTTACAAACGAAACAATACCATTGGAGGTTTGGGCTGGCTTTGTTGGGTTAGAGCAGAATGATTCAACTAAAAGTTTGAAACCCAAAATAGGTTGGTTAGTTAAAAAAGGTACAAATAGAGAAGAATTACTCATAGAAAAATTTAAAAGAGAAAATAATAATGGGTATGGTGGAATTGCAATTAAAGTTAATTCTATTCCTGACGAGCTTTATAAAATTGGTAAAATCAATACTTTGTCAATTACGATTTTAGACAAATTTGAAGTAACCGATAAAATTAGTCAGTTAGACATTAACTATTTCTTCCTATATGGCAATATTGATGAGAAAGATATACTTAGACTACAAAAATTGCTTCCTAATACCGAACTTTTAATAAACGAAAAAATCTATAATGCCAAACCAAGACCAAGCAATGATGGCATCAAGGAAGATGAATAAATGCAAATCAAACCAGTAACCAAAGCAAATAAACCGGAATATCCTACCGCCAGCGAGATAGATATTCCCAAAGTGCTGAATGCCTCCAAACCCAAAAAATGGAAACGCAATGCTGCGATTGGTGCGGTGATGGTGGGGATAATTATTACTCCATCGTGCAAACGAGTACCCATAAATGTTAAATCAAGATATGAACATGGCATTGAGCAAA
>CAZIIZ010000410.1:0-3622 GCA_964539225.1 uncultured Hyphomicrobiales bacterium
CCATATTTTCACAAGTGGGTTGGAATGCTGTAAAAATCACTTTATCAGTACAGGAAGGTGCAATGGAATATGTAAAAGATACTACAGTCTTCTCGCTTAACTCCAGATTATATACAAAAGTAATTCAGACCCCATCGGAAGTGAAATCTTCAGAAATATATAATATGAGTGCAGATTCTAATGAATTCAGAATCCATTCCGCTGCTATTAATAACGTAGTAAAGCAAATGGTAACTTCTACTGCGATTACCCTTCCATTTACTTTGCCGGACACAATGATTAAAATTGGAGACAGAGTTAGCACTGAATGGAATATTTACAACAAAGAGTTCGTTAACTTTGAAGTTATGAAAGGTCCGCCTCAAGTATTGGCAAATGGTATTTTGGTAGTAAAAGGCAAACGCGGAGTAATCGGAAAAGCTACTATTGAAGGAGCAGTGATCAACACACAAGAGTTTATAATAACTTTTGTATTTACTGGCACTGTCGCTATGGGAGCTGAGCCAACTAATGTTACTATACCAATAGAACTGCATTACTTGTTCGGCGAAGGAAAAGGTATCGTAAGTTACTGGATTCCGTTTACGACTCTTCCGATTTTAGTAGGCATTCCTGTGCAAGGTTTTAAATATCAAGCAATAACTATCAAATAATAATAAAGGAAAAACATGAAAAATCTAATTAAAAATACTATTCTTACTGCATTTATAGCTTTGACTATGATCAGCTGTAAAGATGATTCTACTTCTACTCCGGTTACTCCAGTAATTCCTGTTGCCGATTCTAGTACCTACTTTTCGATGAAATTAGGCACATATTGGATTTATGATAATTCTGAATTTTTAGTTGATGGAGTTACAGTTGACGAAGCTTCCAGATCTTATGATTCTATCGCAGTTACCGGTACTAAAACAATTTCAGATAAATTGGCTTATACCATTTATAGGTATTATAGTGCAGCCGGAATACTCCCGATTAATTACGCTCATTCATTCACAGCGGATCAATTATTTATCTCGGACGAGTTTTTGAAGGCTTCTCCAATTTTTGATAATCCACTGCTTGCCGGAATTACAATTCCATCTTATGGTTGGTTGAAAATTGCTGATACTAAAACAGCTACTTGGGATTTGTTACCAACCCCAATAGAAATTAAAGATATAGCTTCTCCAATAACCGTAGATGGAGTTACAGATTTAAAAATAAATGCTGCGATTCAAGTAAAAATGAAAAGTATGGATCCCGGAACAGCTTTAGATCCTGTAACTAAAAAAGCAGTCAAAACTATAACTTTTGAAATGAAATATGAAGTAACAGGTGCTGCGAAAGGTACTACCATGCTTGGCGTAATAACTGCTCCGCTTTCAGGTTCGTATAGTTCTTATATGGTTTATGCTGAAGGAATTGGTCTATTAAAATCATATACACCTAAGCAGAAGTTTACTATCATAGCTGCTGTTCCTTTATTCGGAAATAAGGAAATTTTTACTCGTGATATGAAGGGCGACGAGTCAGTTTTAAGAACGTATAAAAAATAATCGCATTCATTATCTATTCGAAATTTTACATAATTGCCTCGTATATTCTAATTGAATTGCGGGGCAATTTCTTTAGGTAGTTGATAAATCTAACACTCATCCAACATTGGTATATATAAAAAGCAGGAAGCCTCTGTTAATTGACTTCCTGCCTAGATCTTAGGAATAGGTATTATTCAACATCAGTATTAAGGGGTATCTAAAATACAAGAAAACAGAATTATTCCCAAGCAATTTTCAATATATTATTTTATATCTTTAGCTGCGATTGATTTAATCGAATTAAGCCAATTAGTTCTTTGAGCTAAAGACGATCTTTTCAGAGGCGAAAAATAAGTAACTTTTACAGGATTGATTCCGCAGAACTGCAAAGTTCCTTTTTTTAGAGCATTCACTGCTGGCTGCTTCACGTAATATTTGTAATACCACTTCGGAGCATCCATAGTTATAATTAATCGAGCTGTTTTATTAGTCAATAGTTTCTTGTGCATTATCGAATTAGAAATATATTCAAAAGTAATACTCGGCAAAAACGTACGATCAATAAACGCCTTTAATATAGCCGGAAGATTAGACCACCAAATCGGGAAAACGAACACCAAATGATCCGCAGCTTTAATTTCCTCAATCGCAGACAATAAATCCGGCTCTAATTCCGTACGAGAACGATAGCCAAACATCAGATTGGGATTAAACTTCAAATCAATTAAATTGATTATCTTCGCATTATTTCCTGATGCAAGAACCGAATTGTAATATTCCGAAGCTAATGCTTTGCAATAGCTTTGCGAATCCGGATGACCATTGATTATCAACACATTTTTCATTTACTTCATTGCCTTCAAATAAGAGCTACGCCTAAGGCAATAACCAACATAATTAGAATTATATAAAACATCTTTTTCATAATTTACTTTCGAGTTAATTACCGAAAGCGAAATTAAGGTTATTATAATATTTATTGGTGTGTAAATCTGTAGAATGGTAGAAAATAGCTGTAAAGTGAGGTAAATTAACGGTGGAATAGCGAGCTAAAGCGAAATATTATTCCATTGGCTTGCTAATAACGAGTAATATTCAGCTTTGTATGATGTGCGGGAAGTGCGTTTCAGTTTATTGATTAAAGAAAAAATCAAACTCATTGATGAGCAGTTAAATCTTTCGGATAGAACATAAAATTTAGTTATCATCGGAGAATTATATTTTCGAGATAATTTAACTTTTGCTTCTACAAATAATCTTAGAGCATCAATATTGATTTTGCCAATATTTGTGCTTGCACCTCGATAATGAGTAACGGCGGAATTGCTTAATACTTTTAATTTTAGTCCTAGCTGTTTGATCCTTATGCTAAAGTCAGCGTCCTCGGAATAAAAGAAGAAGGACTCATCAAAGCCCGAAAGCTTCTGAAAAGTACTATTGCGAACAGCTAGCACAGCTCCATCGAGATAATCAGCCGTGATGGTGCGTATGAATGGGAGTCTATTAATCAGCGGAGCAATAAGAGCAAAATTGATAAGCGACAGTAATAATCCCGGAACAAATCCCGAAGACATTTGAGGTCTGCCGTTTGGGAAAAATTGCATCGGAGCCACTAATCCAATCGACGCATTAGCATCTAAACATGTAATTATTTCGTTAATAGAATTAGGATGATAAATTACGTCTGCATTCGATAAAATCAAATATTTCTCCGTGGCTTTCGCCGCTCCAATATTAATAGCCTTTGAATAACCATAATTTTTATCGTTACGAATTATTTCTACAATCGGAAATGATTCACTAATAGATTCTACTGAGCCGTCGGTCGAAGCATTATCTACAACCGTGATTTTGGCGGAAGGATACGTAGAAATAATAGAATTGATACAATTCTTGGTTAATTCTAAGGAATTATATGATATGATTATTATTCGAAGCATATAAACTACTAATGCAACTTAATTATGGAAATACTTATTATACAACCGCAAAAATACATAAAATGAAGCAAAAATCGTTAAAACATTTTGGATATTTAAGTAAAGATCTCAACTTTCCGAGTTGTTTTAAGCTCTTTATTTATGCAGCGTTTAGTGTTAGAT
>CAZIIZ010000411.1:0-3609 GCA_964539225.1 uncultured Hyphomicrobiales bacterium
AGTAGAAATTGCTACCACTCCAGCGGCAGAATTTCCATAAACAGAAGCAGCGTTTGAACGTAAGACTTCAATATTATCGGCGAATGCCATATCTATGTTGTCGAAGGAAGTTCTTCCGTCCGGTTCGGTTTCGGGAATTCCGTCCAGAATAACCTTAATACTGCGAGAAGTACCGCTATTTGAACGGTCTCCAGCTCCTCTAGCCCCGAATCCTCGAATTGTCAACTTCATATCAGGAGTTCCACTGCGTGTTTGAGCCAATACTCCAGGAATTCTATCTAATACTTTGTCGAATCCATTGCCGATGGAATTCTGGATTTCCATTTTTTCAATATTGGAGATAGCTAATGGCACTTCGTATATCTTTTCGGGATATCGCAATGCGGTTACTACCACTTGCGGAAGTTTAGTCGTATCTTTTTTTATTTCATCCTTAGCAAGTGCCGTATTTACTAATTGCGTTCCGCAAAATGCTAACGCTAAACCATGTATAAATTTCATTTGTTATTTCCTATTTTAAACTATTTTATCAATATCAAACACTTCTATTTCAATATACAGAGAATCTGTAATCGAAATAGAAGTGTTGAATTCTTAATCTAATATAATACCGTGTTAAAATCTAATTTTGATACTTCCGAAGAACTCTCTGCCGGGACCTGGCTGATAAGAATTACCATCAGGATCTGGTTCGGTAAACGCCATGTACTTTTTATCAGTAATATTTCGAGCATAGACACTGCATTCTCCGTTTAATCCAAATAATTTCCAATCGTAAGCAAGAGCAATATGGAACAAATTAAAACCATCTTGCCAATTTTGATAAATTGCCGGATCTAATTGACCGGAATACGCCTTTGAATCGGTATAAACTGCCCATTTTGACTGAAATTCTGTAGAAAGACTAAGCCTAAAGTTATCAAAGAAACGATAATCTACCTCTGCGAAGAGTTGATGTTTCGGCGAATTAGGCAACCACTGACCATCGGCTGGAGGATTGGTCAACACATATTTACTATCTAAATAAATTGGATCGATAGTACCTGTAGTATATTGATAATCCGCATAAGTATAAGCTACATTTAACGCTAATTCTTTAGTGATTTTATAATTTACAGAAGCTTCTATGCCATATCGTTCGCTATTTCCGGCATTGCCATAAAATACTTCTTGATTGCCGCGACCAGTTTGCTTGAATCGGAAGAAATCGTTTTCTGTTTTCATATAAAATCCGATTAATTCATACGAAATCTTGTCGTCGATGAATCCACGGCAACCGATTTCAGTAGAATTTGCAGTGGCAGGAATCAAATGGGTGTTAAATCCGCTAAATCCTACCGGATTATTAGCTAATTCTTCAGTTGATGGAGGAGTAAATCCTTGGCTCCAGTCAGCAAATAAAGTGAATTCATCCAAAAATGAATAACTTGCTCCTACTCTAAATGTAGTTTTATCGAAATTTTTCGAAGTTTTTCCGGTATCGATTCTCATCATTTTATCGGTCAACTCATTTTGCATGTTATCGTATCTCGCATTAGCCATTACATTAAGCTTTCCGAATTCTAAATTATACAAGGCATACACTCCGACACTTGATTGAGAAATCATCTGATTTGCTAATATAGTATTGAATTCAATATTAGTTTCGTCCGTGCTTTCTTTGCGATTAGTATCAGAACCACTTTGCAATTTGTACATGTTTATATCTTGCCATTTTACTTCAGTACCAACGCTGAAATTATTTTTCAAACCTTCATCTTTGCCGATATGAAGATTATATTGCAATCCAAGTCCGGGTGCGTCAATATCTCTGTATTCGGCACATTTATTACTGGTTTCTTTATATGTGCTTTTTCTATAATAAGAATATGCTTGCAAATCATTCATATCATTAAGAATATATTTCCCATTGAAGCCTAAAGTCGTGCGATTTGTTTTTTGATATTCGTTAAATGGTCTCGCATCGGGATTAGCCTGAGCCAAATTATCGAATTGACCGATATTCAATCCTTCTGGATTCTGTTGAAAGTAATCTGTATGCGACAATACTTGCGTGATTGTAAGTTTTTCTGAAGGTCTGAAATTAACTTTTTCATATAATTTATTGCTCCAATACGCTTGGTGATCTCTATGTCCGTCGCCATCGGTTCTGGAATAGCTTACTCGATAGTCAATTGGTTTAGTTGAGCCATTTAATTGAACTAAGGACTTAGTAAATCCATTCGATCCGACTGATTGATTAATTAATCCACCAATTGGAGAAGACCCGCCATTATTAGTTTCGATATTAAGTATTCCAGCGGAACCTGCCCCACCGTATAATCCTGCAATTGGTCCACGCAATACTTCTATATTTTGTACTGTTCCCCAATCGACATCGTATAAATCCGAAGCAAAGCCGGAAGGGTCATTCAATGGAATTCCGTCTAACATCACTCCTACTCCTCTGAGACCTCTTTCAGTTAAAATTCCCTGTCCACGAATAGATAAGTGGACTCTTTCGCCATTATGCTGGTTATCAATACGAACTCCGGGAACTAATCGAAGAGCTTCGTCCGCAGCAATAGCCTTTGGCATTGTTTGCAGTTCTTCTTTGGTTACCAATGATATTGCACCAATATTGCTTTTAATAGCAAAGGGCAATCTATTAGCCACTACTTTAACTTCAGCTAACTTAGTCGTGTCTTTTTTAACTTCATCTTTGGCTAATGCCGTACTAATTATTTGCGTTCCGCAAAATGCTAACGCTAAACCATGTATAAATTTCATTTGTTATTTCCTGTTTTATAAATAATAAACAAAATCACTTCGTATATCATCTAATTATTATCGAAGTAATTTGATACTGTTGCAAAAGTCGCAAAATGTCGAATTGTCATTCCTGCAAGCGAGTCTTCGAGTGCATGCAGGAATCTAGAAACTTGATTATATTAGGGAACGGTAAACAGACCCAAATAATAAAATTACAGATTCCGATATTTAGCTCCGCTGAATCGTAAGAACGATTTGTTCGAAGACTCACAAAACCAGAATGACAGTATTCATTAGTATTGCAACGAATGTGTATAATCTTTAGCTTCAATCATACAAATAATTTAAGAAACAACAAATTCGGGAGGCGGAGTAATTGGGAGTTTATCAGTAGATAACAATTCTCTACGATAATTGTCGAAATATATAATAGTTATGAATTGTTCTTGCGTAGTTTCATAGAGATAATTGTAAAAAATATCAGGTTGGTGAAGTTTAACGAACCGTTTAATCGGAGGATGTTTTAAGTCATTTTCATTATTATGCTGAACGAAGTTATTGATCAGCGTAGTTTCATTTACGTCGTGATAGCATGTAAATTTTATTGAATCACAGCTATCATATTGAGTAATCACATCGTACATTGTTCCGAGATAATTGAATTCATTGGATTCTTCCCAACGGAATCCATTCTCGGCATTGAGTTTATTCTTAGATATAATCAGGGTAGTTATCAACTCCGAAGGCATATCTTGGTTATTATTTATCGCTTTCAGCATTTCTAATTGAATGCTTCGTTGCTGATAATTAAATACAAAGATATGCCCCAGAGTTGAAAATAGAATTGTAGTAATCAAT
>CAZIIZ010000412.1:0-1540 GCA_964539225.1 uncultured Hyphomicrobiales bacterium
TGTAGTTCTGTCAGATTAAAACAACTCCGTAGGCGTTGCACTCTTTGCTAATGTGGATTTTATAGCCTTTAGCACTTCGTGTCATTAGGAGCAAAGCGAAGAATCAAAAAAAAAACTCTCAGTCTAAGCTATGATAGCAAAGGCAGAGAGTTTTTCGTTATATATTCAATTCTGTTAATACCAGAATGAATTAGAAGCCAAGTCAGCTATATTCTCTCGGCTACTCTTAATTTTGCACTTCGAGAACGAGGATTAATCTTAATCTCATGTTCGCTCGGCAGAATCGGTTTAGTCGTTAACACCTTCCATTGTGGTCCACGGACAAGCACCGGAATTGGATCGTCGGAGTAAACTTTGGTAGCAAATTCCTTAAATACCGTTTTCACTATCCTATCTTCCAAAGAATGGTAAGAAATGACTACTATTCGCCCTTTTGGAGCTAATATTGGCACGGCATTTGATAATATCTTATGCAGTACGCCAAGCTCGTCATTGACTGCGATACGGATGGCTTGGAATGTACGCGAGAGTGCTTTGAAAAGTTGTGTGCTTGGGACTGTTTCTTCGATTATATTGCGAAGGTCGGTCGTATTACGAAGAGGGAAGGCACGACGGCGCTGCGAAATTCGTCGTGCTATACTTCTAGCGAAAGGTTCTTCTCCGTAGGCACGGAGAATTCTTTCTATTTCTCTCTCTTCAGCTGTATTCAGTAATTCTTCTGCTGTAATACCGTCTTCAGCGAATCTCAGGTTTAATGGACTCTCTGTGCGGTAGCTAAATCCGCGGCGACTGTCATCAAGTTGCCGCGATGATACGCCTAAATCTAACAGAATACCGTTTACGTTGCCTATTAATTTCTCTATGCTGCATGCCCCACTGAAGCACTCGTTCCGCAGAATAATTCTGCTGTTTTCCCCTAAAACGAGCTCTTCAGCAAATCGTGATTGGCAATGCTCGATTGCCATCACATCTTTATCGAAAGCAAAAAGTTTACCTTTTTTCCCCAGCTTTCGTAATATTTCAGCGCTATGTCCTCCCCCTCCGAGAGTTCCATCGACGTACGTCCCGCTTTCGTCAATCGCTAAGTATTCTAAACATTCGTTTAAAAATACCGGCAGATGATAATCGTAATCAATTGCTTCCGAATAATCAATCCGCTCTCGGACTCGTCTTTTTTGATTGTTTTTCTTCATCAAAAAAATTTTTCTTCGTTAGTGTATGAGTGATTTTCGCAAATCTCCCACTTTTCCCCACTTTTTTATATAGTTTTTTTTTGTCGCTTCTACGAATCAGCGTAGCCCATACAGAAATCTATTTTTCTCAATTTGTCATTCACTTGAAACAAGTTCCGCAGGAATGACAACAAAATATTTCAAGGTACTTGTTAACATGAGTTCTTTAGATTCCTGCATCCACTCGAAGACTCGTTCCGCAGGAATGACAAACAAATATGTCATTCACTTGAAACAAGTTCTACAGGAATGGCAACAAAATATTTCAAGGTACTTGTTAACATGAGTTCTTTAGATTCCTGCATCCA
>CAZIIZ010000412.1:1640-3608 GCA_964539225.1 uncultured Hyphomicrobiales bacterium
CTCGAAGACTCGTTTCGCAGGAATGACAAGCAAATATGTCTTTCATTTGAAATAAGTTCCGCAGGAATGACACTAAAAATTATACTACCATCACCTTTTCGGCTACTGCTTCGTAAGATTCGTTCTGACTCTGCAAATAGCTTTCAAATTTCTCAGGATTCCAAAATTCGATATGGTCTATCATACCGATAATTGCTACCTTGCCGTCTATTCCGGCGAATTCCAATAAGTTTTTAGGAATGGTAACTCTTTGCTGTGCATCGAGTTTGACTTCTTCGCTCCACATCAATAATACTCTGAGGAAAAATCTGTTTTTCTCGTCGTATTGATTGAGCTGCTCGAATTTTTCTTCGTATTTGCGCCATTCATCGAAAGGATACGCCACAACGCAATTGTCCACTCCACGAGTGATCACAAACGTGTCATTCGCATCGGGCGATAGAGCTTTCCTCATCTTTGAGGGAACGTTTACACGTCCTTTGCTGTCTATCGAGTATTGTTCCTGTCCTTTAAAAAATGCCATTTAAACCCGAACCATATATTTATATCTTTTTGGAATGCTAATATAATAAAAAAATTGGGAAAACCACCCACTTTCTCCCACTTTTTTAAAATTATTTTTCAAATATTTTCTAAAAGCCGATGGATAGTAGGGTTCGAGCAAAAATTATTTTTCCACATTTTTATGAACACAATTAGAATATGATATTTTTTATAACTTAAAAGGCTTGAAAGCAATATTTCTCAATTAAATAAATGAAAAGTAAAATAATTATGCCGTATTTTAGTTATAATATTCCGAGAAGTAAATAATAATAAGGACATATAGATGACGTTTTTCAATCCAATGGTACTATTCGGGATGTTTGCCGCAGCAATACCATTAATCTTGCACCTTCTGAATCTTAGAAAATTAAAAAAGATAGAATTCTCTTCGCTTAAATTCCTGAAGGAATTGCAGAAAACTAAAATTAAAAAGCTGAAACTAAAAAGACTACTTCTATTATTATTAAGAACTTTGGCAATAGTTTCAATCGTTTTGGCGTTTTCTCGTCCGACTATCAATAGCACTTTGCCACTATTGGGCAATTATGCCAATACGAGTTCAGTTATACTTTTAGATAACTCGGTCAGTATGAATGTGTCCGACGAATACGGCAATCGCTTCAATCAAGCCAAAAATTCCGTAAAAAGCCTTTTGTCAACGATGAAAGAAGGCGATGAAACTGCGATTATCCCGATGAGTGATAATTTGGCTACGGGCGAGAAATTATTGTCTCGCAATAGCGAATTTGTCCGCCGTGAGTTAGACAATATTCAAATTGCTTATTCTAAAGCAAATTTAGAGCAGAGCATCCGAACTGCTACTAATTTACTGCACAATTCTCTGAATTTCACCCGCGAAATATTCGTAGTCAGCGATTTGCAAAAAAATATTTTCCAACGTGGACTGAATGATTCATCGAAATATGCTAAAGCCATTTCGAATTTCTTCGTATTCCCAATTGGTTCCGAATCCAAATCCGATTTGAAAAATGTATCTATAGATTCTATAAATTTAATTACTCAAATCTTCCAAAAAGATAAACCCGTAGAAACCGAAGTTACTATCAACAATCATTCGAGCAATAAAATCGAAGGCTTAGTTGTCTCGCTTTATTATAATGGAGCGAAAACTTCCCAGCGATCGATAGATTTGCAAGCCGGAGAGAAAAAGACAATTTCAATCTCGGCAATTCCGCAATCAGCCGGACTAAATTCCGCTTTCATCGAATTAGAAAGCGATGCCTTAGACGAAGACAATAAGGCATTTTTCGGTTTCATAATTCCGGACAGACCGAAAGTAGCTTTAATTGCGAATCCGGCTCAGGCTCGATATTTACGATTGAGTTTGTCTGCGAAAATGTACAATCAGCCATTAGTGGATTTGACTGAGCTAACTCCGAGCGGATTATCCTCGATGGATAT
>CAZIIZ010000413.1:0-3608 GCA_964539225.1 uncultured Hyphomicrobiales bacterium
GTAATCGTAACATACTTGCTCCATTTTAGATTGGTTTTTATTTTATCTTCTGCCATTGCTCTCCTTCAATAATAATTATCAATACAGTTAAATTAAGACGAAATTCATTTGTCATTATTATTATTAAAAACAATTGTGGTGGAAAATTTCATTATGAATGGTTAAATCCTTTTATGAGGTGCTGAAGGAGTGGGCGACTTGGTACGGAAGTTGTAAAAACGATGGGAACAGCAAAGCAAATGATTGAGCCGTTTCTATCTCAGAAAGAAATCGTTACTTTTGTGGCTCAACTCAGATATATCTAAAGTATTCGATATTATTAATATTAGTATTCTACTAATTCTTGCTTGCGTGCTTTTATTAATCTTGTTACTGTAAAATAGTAATTTACATCTTCGACCGCTTTGCTACGAATTCTCGCAGAGCTTTGTCGAAAATCAATAAAAAATAAATTATTTAATTTTACCATCATATAAATCGAAAAAATCAAAAATTCTCATTTCTATGTCGTATTCTTGGAATATAGTAGCAAGAACGGAACGTGGATTTGTATTTAAATTTTGGCGGTATAATATACATTTTCTAAACCAGCGAAATGAGCATCCATAGTGTAAATTTTAGCAGAAAATTGTTGAGCAGTAGCATAAATGATTGAGTCCGCCATAGCTAATTTATGCAATCGTCCATATTGGGCGGCACTCGTAGCCAAATCGAAATCTAAGCTAATTATTTGGCATTTTTTAAATTGATTACAAATCATATAAGCAGTTGATTCATCTTTTTCGTTGGCAATTTTCTTAAAAATTTCTGCGACAACTATAGTAGGAACAATTATTTGGCTCGGAGTGCAAACGATGTTCTCAATAATATTTGCGAACTTAGTTCCGGCGAAATATTCTATCCAGCACGATGAATCAATCAGAATCATAATCTGTCGCCTTCGCGTTCAATATTGGTATTAATTCCGCTTAGAATACCCTTCAAATCAGCAAAATCAATATCGCTAATCTTTCCGGCTAAATCGAAAATGTTAATACTTGGTTTGTCGTCTATCGGCAACACAATTACTTCCACTCTGCTATTATTATATCGTTCGGGCATTTGCACTACCAATTTATTGTTTCTAATAGTTCTAATTCGCTTTATAGCAATCATATCATCACCTCTTATTTATTATATATTCGGATAGACTTTTTCGCACCGGAATTATTTTATTTGGCTTGTTGTGCAGATGTTCTGCACCTATCAGGTGTAGGACATCTAAAGGAAATACCACTATTACTAACGTTTAACTCCTAACGGAGTAAAGAATAGAATCAATCTTATACAGCGTAGCTGTTAAATGTTTGAAAAAATCATTTCCTACATCTTCGACCGCTTGGCTACGAATTGTCGCAGAGATTGGGCGATAAATTCTCATTTTGTTCGTTTAATTAGCATTTGAGTATAATCATCTTGCGAAAATGGACAATCCAAGAAATTTTCAAAGTCATCGTTTGATTCAAATTTTAATTGATGCTTAATCAGAGAAAGAAGATGTTTGTTATACTCGGTTTTGCTATGGCTGAAGTACGCGAATATTTCACTTTTTTTGCCATCAATTATGAAATAATAATACTCATGATGTTCTTTTTTCGGATTGAGTTCGAATCCCTTCCGCAAAAGTGTTCTTTTGATATCTTTAGCTTTTCTGGGCTTCATAATTTTGTACTATGGATAGTAGTGATTTCTTGAGTTCGATAGCTCCGGCAGTAAGATTTTCATCCGACTCTAAAGCATAGCACTTATACAAAGCATCGAAAGCAAATCCAAATGCTTCTTTTGCTTCATCCTCAGTTTCGCCCCAAACGGTTATGTCAAATTTATCGCATCGAATTATGAAATCAGATTCTTCCTTTGAAATGCTATAAGTGATAGATTCATTTAGCTTATAGCGAATATCGTCAGCGTAAATTGAGTTAAGTGCGATATTCAAAGGCTCAATCTTTGGCTTAACTTTCCGATACGTTACCGTCGGCGGATTATATGTTTGATATGTTGTCAGCATATTTATTCCATTTATATATATATTATTTAACCAGAAACGAATAGAATTCTGTTGTATTGTAATTAGGCATCTTCGACCGCTTGGCTACGAATGGCAAAAAATTAAAAAAGAGTTAATTAATTTTACCATCATATTTAAAGCGTAGCCGGAGAATGATTTTGAATAGACTGAATCGGCATGGCAGAAATAAAAGCACGTAGGGCTTTATTAACTTTGTCGGAAGTATCGAACACGCTGAATACATCGGGTTCGAGCTGAACCAAACGCTCCTGTGCTTTCAAAACGGGAGCGAATCTATTCGGCTTTGCTTTCGAGAAATCGAAATCATATTCCGGTAATATATCGTCGGTATCGTTAGCGGATACTATATTTTTATCTATTTTCTTCATATTGCTTCCACACTCTCCGCAATTCATTCTAAACAATATATTTTATCAACGCTTTCGCTCCGGATTTATTTTATTATGCTTGTTGTAGTTTATATTAGTAAGGAAGCCGGAGTCTTTGCACTTTGAATTATCTCGCTGCCAAGCGTTATAATAGAGATATAATATTCTAAAAATTAGTAATATAGATAAGCCAAATCATCTTGATAAACGCCATAAACCCTACCAATATATTAATGTAAGAGTGTAGTTTATTTTCTGATTTTAAAAATACTAAAATTATAGCAGTAAAAAGCAAATTTATACCCAAAATCAGATAAAGAACAACTATTCCATTATCATTTAATTGGAGAATTTCTGTATCTAACTCAGTTCTAAACGGACTTACTAAATAAGATAAAATGAAAAGAGTTAGATTAGTGTAAATCAGAATATAAAGAAATTTATTAAGCATTTTATTAATCCTCATCTTTGAAATTAGACTTTATAGTATAATTGTTAAGCGTTAATAAATACATCTTAAACCGCTTCGCTACGAATTCTCGTAGGGCTTGGAAGATTTATTTTTTATCTGTTTATATATTACCATTCAAATTGGATATGTTCATCAATGTTATCTTCGCTACTTTTAGGCATTTTTTCGTAATTAATAGTTATCTTTTTAGGATAATATTTTTTTACAATTCCGTCGAATTCCGGAAAAACCTTTTGCAGTTCAGCTTTATCTAAATTAGAATAAATAATTCTCGTGGTCTTGGTTATTGAGTAATAATTCGATCGATAATCCCAATTATCAGAGAAGATTTCATTATGCCAAGCAATAAAAACTGATTTATCAAGATAAGTAATAATTAGACAATGATAAATACCATTTTCATTGGGTAATGTTATTTGAAAATTTATTGTTTGCATGTTATTAAAATGAGGAAGACAGTATTTAATATATTCCTTGTGTTGTAGATATTGTACTCGTTCATAATAATACTTCCGATATAATTCTACTTCCGTGTACCGTTGCGTTTTGTTATCAACAATCAAACTATAAGTATTCTCATCCATATTAATTTCAACAGTTGGAATATTAAACCTATTCATGCTAATTTCTTTAATATTAACTGGAGTAGTTAAAAATTTAGTATTTTCAAGTAATATTTCATAATTAGAATCAAATTTTG
>CAZIIZ010000414.1:0-3607 GCA_964539225.1 uncultured Hyphomicrobiales bacterium
TTTGATAAATGATACAAATCACAATTTTTGATTTATTATTAATAGCTAAATGTCTATCAAATTGAAAGATTTTAGCAAATATTGGCACTTGCTGTTCTATAGGTACGTTGATTTTCTCAGCATGTAAAACTGCGGAGAGAAATAATATACCAACTATCCATAAATAATATTTTATTTTTTGCATATTTTTTATCTAAAATTAAATATCAAAGCTAATTGAGAATGTATAATTTCGACCTGATTGTAATATTCTATCCATTGAATTTTCCTCACTCACCGAATGATAATATCGAACATCAAATATATTATCTAAATTTAGATGTAATCTTAGGTTCTTTAAGATATTTGTTTTAGAACAATCAATAGTATATACTGCATTCAAATCGACAATAAAATAATCGGGTGTTTTGCTGTTTTTGTAAGTAACTCGTCCATTTTCATACAAAACATTAGTGCCGATAAATAAATCCTCTATTATTGCATAGTTTGCACCAAATGTAATTTTTTGGGATGGGTAGCTAATAAATAATTTATTATCAGGCTTACCACAATCAGTATATGTAAAATTTGCAAATGCTGATAATGATGGATTAGGCTTATACATTATTCTGCCTTCTATTCCATTGGCTTTGATTTCTTTAATATTTTGGAATATGGATTGATTATCAACATCTTTAATCATAGTAATCAAATTTTCGATTTCATTATGAAATAGTGAAACAGATACAAAAATTGTTTTAATTAACCTTTGTTCTAATACTAATTCATAAGTTTTGATTCGTTCCGGCTTCAAATCAACACTAACTTTCTGTATTCCATCGTTTGAATACATAGTTTCATATATATTAGGTCGGCGGAAAGCACTGCCAAATAGTAACTTGATAGTTGAAGATTCAATAGGATTATAAATGATTCCGAATCTTGGATTGAGTGATTTTAATTCTGATCCGTAAAAATCCTGTCTTAAACCCAAAATAAATGATAAGTTGGATGTAGGTTGCCAATTATTATTCCAATAAATCGAAAATAAAGAGTATGGATCCGACAGCATTAGGTTGGTCGAATCAGCATCCTTCGTTTCGTACTCAATTGTAAAATTATTATCGTATTGCAGCCCAACGACAGTTCGATAATTATCGGTAATATCCCAAGTACCTTGAACTTCTATTCCGGCAGAATTTCCCAAATTATACTCTCGACTAATCTCGGTGAGATACGGGAAAGCTGCTTTATATTTATAATAATCGAAGTATGAACGTCCATCGATTGAAATATTTTTTTCACTGAGGAAACAATGCTTAATTTCGACAAAAGCTCTAATATCAGTTTCCTCGAAATCCTTTGAATTGAACGCTGTTTCATATTTAGCCGTTGGAGTATGCTGAGTATGCGAAGAATAAAATGCATTTATTGAATACTTATATATTTCGGCATTACAATTCAAGCCAAAATAATTAGCTCCATCATTCCCTTTAGAAACTCCATAGTTAGAATCCGGAGTATTAAATATATCAAAAAAATAATCTCGTCCCGTGCTTCTTCCGGTTTTACCGGAAATTGATATAGACAGATCCTTTGTCAATTCTTTACCAACAGATAGAGCAACAGATTGAGTACTGTAAGAACCCATATTGGCATTAATCTGAATTCCATCAATTTGCTTGGCTTTCCGAGTAATAATATTAATTACTGCGAAAAGTGCATTGGTACCATATAGAGCCGAACTTGGACCTCGCACAATCTCAATTTTTTCAATATTATTCAAATCGAGTGCATATTCATTATCATAATACGAACCTCCATACACATTGTCATTTATAGTGTGTCCGTCTAAAAGTAACAATAATTTATTATTATACGAACCGGGAAGCAAAAAACCGCGTACCCCGACAAAGGTATAATTTTTATCATCTGAAATAAAAAAACCAGTCTCTTTCTGGAGTATCTGAGCCAATGTGCGATAACCATATAATTTAATATCGTCATTTGTTATTATCGACACTGATGCAGGAGCCTCACCTACTTTTTGCTCATATTTTGAAGCCGTACTAATTGTAGTATTGAGTAAATCCTCCAAACTCTGGTCTTGTGAGTAATTATTAGCCAAAATTTGAGCATCGAGGAAATGATACTCGAATAATATTATTAGAATAAAAGTATAAAATTTTCGCATAAATCACCTCAAAATATGACGTACAATCGTAACAGTCAATATATCAAATTTTATTGATTTAAACAAGCAATATATTACTATTCATTATCACTAATTGAATAATCTTTTTTCGATTACAATTAAAGTGCATTTTTTTACGTATATTTGCAAACTTAAATTTTGTACAAAAAATATCCGAAATATATGTTCGCCGAAGATCAAGAAGAAAATCCAATCGTAAAAGGACTGAATCCGAGACAAAAAGAAGCTGTGGAAACTATCCAAGGTCCTCTATTAATAATTGCCGGAGCTGGTAGTGGTAAAACCAAAGTACTTACCCATCGAGTTGCGAATTTGATAAACCACGGCATAAAGCCATGGTCAATATTAGCATTAACCTTTACCAATAAAGCCGCAGCTGAAATGAAAGAAAGAATCGGCAAGATAGTAAACGAAGAGCAAGCCCGACAAATAGCTGCCGGTACCTTCCATTCCGTTTTTGCTATGATTCTACGGCGTGAGGCTACTGCCATCGGCTATACGAACAATTTCTCGATTTATGATACTGATGACTCGACAGGAGTGATTAAAGGCATAATGAAGGACTTTAATCTTTCTCCGAAAGATGTAGCTCCTCCGCAAATACGCTCGAAAATTTCTTGGGCAAAAAATCAAATGATGTCCATATTAGAATTTGCTAAATCTGCAAATACTCCTCAGGATACAATAATTGCGAAAATTTATGAAGAATATCAGCGTAGGCTATTTGCTGCGAATTCTATGGATTTCGACGATTTACTTTTAAATATGCTCAAACTATTTAAAAATAAAGAAATTCTAGAAAAGTATCAGAATAGATATAGATATATGTTGGTAGATGAGTATCAGGATACTAACCGAGCTCAATACCTAATAATAAATCAATTAGCTGCCTTGAATAGAAATATTTGCGTTGTAGGCGACGATGCCCAAAGTATATATAAATGGCGTGGAGCGGATATTAAGAACATCCTTGATTTCCAGAAGGATTATCCCAATGCCCACGTTATACGATTAGAACAAAATTACCGTTCTACGAAAACTATCATAGCGGCTGCGGACAACGTAATTAAAAGAAATCAATCGCAGATTGCGAAAACATTGTGGACCGACAATGAAGAAGGCGATTTAATCGAGCTAACTCAATACGATTCAGACTTCGAAGAAGCCGAGCAAATAGCAAAAACTATTGCCAGAGAATTGCGAACCCAAAAATATACCGTTAATGATTTCGCACTGCTTTACCGCACAAATGCTCAATCTTTATCCTTAGAAAAAGCTCTAAAAAATCAAAGTCTTAAATATTTAATCGTTGGCGGAGTTTCATTTTTCGCTCGTAAAGAAATTAAAGACATCTTGGCTTATTTGAAAATCCTGATGAACCCTAAAGATAATGAATCGCTACTGAGAGTAATT
>CAZIIZ010000415.1:0-3605 GCA_964539225.1 uncultured Hyphomicrobiales bacterium
GTTACTTGAAGTAGCATTTCCTAATCCGGCTATATAATCGAATTCTCCGAGTAAATAGCCGTTAGTTAAATCCCAAGCTCCTGTAACATCATAAATTTCAAATTCTTTATCTACTGATTTGCTCCCGCGAGAATCGGTCATAGTTAATAATGTCGGGTTGTATTTTATCTTTGCTCTAAATGGAAGTGCAGTCGCACTCTGTATCGGAGTTACACTATTCATCAATCTCAGTTTTAACTTTTTATTTTCTCCGGCGAATGCCGAATCATCATCAATTTTTATTATTCCGCCTATTCCTTGCCCAAATAATTGCAGCTCCGCAGGAATAATTTGTCCTTCGTAATCTAACAACAAACTGCCTGAAGTTCTGCCCAAAGAATTAGCCGTAAATTTTAAACTCAAGTGTAATGAGTCGCCAACATTCAATGGATAGGGTGGGGCATAATTCAGTATTTCGAAATCGGTATTATTCGGTCCGGCATTAGTAATATTTGTGATATCTATTTTGGAGGAGCTGATATTCTTAATAGTAACTGCATTACTGTCCTTAAAGCCACCGGCAGTTAATATCCCGAAATCTATCAGATTATTTACTACTTCTATAGTTGGAGCTACGCCAATTCCTGTTATTTTTTGATATAATGTGTCTGCTTGAGTAATTATCACAATATCTGCGGAATGCGGTCCGACTTTGAATGGTTGAAATCTAAACTCAGTAGCTTTGGGCATAAATGCCGGAACTTCGTATTTCGGTAAACCGGACACAAGCGAGAATGCCTTAGCATCATCTCCCTTAAAATATATAGAATCTACTCTGAATTTCCATTTTCCAGTATTTTCGATAAATTTCGTTATTAATGAATCTTTTGCTTTGCCGACTAAATATTTTTTCATATCGATAGGATATGTAGCTATTTTCGGTTTTACAATTGACCACATGTGATCCGAGCTGTCGGATTGTATTTGTGAATAAGCCGACGACGACATCATTGCGAATAACGCTAAAAATATTATTTTTTTCATTTTATTTATCTCATTATTATTTTTGGAATTACATGGATTTATTTTATATCTTTAACGCATCGTACGGAAAGACCATAAGTTTTTGAATTATCTATTCTTTGAATCTCAGACATACTCTTAGCTAAATAACAATTAAAAGCATTGCCACTATTGCTTTCGGTACTTGTCCAGAATCGAGTACTAGTTCCGGGCGAATCAAATCCGCCAGTACCATATCTCGTTCCAGCCGGTAGGGCAGAGAAGAAAAATTCGTCGGTGGCTCCTAAATTTGGATCACCCCATAATCCATCCCCATTCTCAATTGTTCCTATCGTTTTAAGCTGACCTCCGTCATTCGGTCCGAGGCAATATAAATCCCATTCTTCTCTAGTTGCTATATGCCAACCTTTAGGAGCTAAATTCCGAGGATCTGCCACTGCGAACCAATTATAAAGTTTTCCGTAAATATCGCCATTTGCCGGATTATTGTCTGGATAGCACCAAGCACCTTCGCCTTTTTCATTAGCATCTTCCCAATCATCAACAGTTTCGGCATAACGAATTGTGTCGCCATTCCTGTATTTTGTAACGGATAAATTTATTGCCATCCATGTTTCCCCGCAAATAATAGCTTCTGGATATTCTTCTAATTCCCCGTCGTTTGCATTGGCAGTAATTCTTGCCAAGCATTGATTGCTCGGAGTGTTCGGCACTCGCCATTTATATGAAAAGTCCGTAGCTGAGTCAATTATTGTAGTCCAAGTTTTGCCGTTATCAGTAGTGTAATCAATTTTAATAGGTTCGTCTGGCGGTACGCCTTCCCAAGTAATTACAGTATCGCTACCTACTACAAACTCTTCATTGCCATTTGGATGAATCAGTTTAATTGTGCGGATAGCCGGCTTTTTGCCTTTCCAACCTCCGATAGCATAATACATAGCAGAGCATCGCTTATTTATAAAGTCGAAATCGGCTGAAGCATAACCGCTGTCAGCCGGAACATAACTAACGGTAAATTCTTGGGTTTGTCCGGCATTTAAAGCAAATTTAGTAGGAGTAATCTCAAATGCTTTATTTGTTGATACTACATCAGTTATATCAAAATCAGAATTAATTGCCTTAATCGTTACTTTCTTTTCTATCTTAATGCCAACAGGCGGATTTTTGAATCGAATTGATTGCGGCGAGAAAATGATTTTTGCCACATAATTAGCAGGAGTGTCATAACTGAATTTAGTCGCTAAATTATGAGTATTTATTTTAATATCTACGTTCACACTGTCTGCTACGCAATTCACTCTCGACATCCAAGTAATTTCGCATGGTTTCACATTGATGGACAATTGCAATAAATTTTGAAAAGCCTCTTCAGTTTCTTTTTGCGAAGTAATATTTTCAAAACATTGCCCACCTGTTTCCTTGGTGATTGTCTTTATTGATTGTGGAGCCTGCATATCGAGTGTAGCTGCATAAATAGTGATTTGATTCTGTTGAGCGAAATTAATTATTTCTTGAGTATTCTGCCCACCATTAGACAGACCATCAGTAAGAAAGATAATAACTCTTTTATTTTTTCCAGTCATAGCAATATTTAATCCACCACAAGGCAATCCTAAGAATGCCTGGTTGTAATCTGTTCCGCCACTTGGCTGGAGTTGGGCTATACAATTAATTAATGCAGTCTTATCCTTCGTGAAATCATGCAATAATGAGCTTATGTCGTCGAATTCAACCATAGCACATTCCGATTGAACTAAAGGTAGAGTATTAATCCAAGTATTTGCCGCAAGTTTAGCTAACTCTATTCTTGGCGGTCCCTCACTCATCGATCCGGATATATCAAACACAAGTACGCTTGATATAGCTACGGGAATCTGATTTGGACATGTCATATCAGTTATACTTCGTTCAATATCATTCTCTTTTAGAATAAAATCTGAGAGTGATAGATTTTGTATCTGATTCCCGTTTGCATCGAAAGCATAAAAATTAGCTTTCATCATCGGAAATTTCGATTTATCAATATTAAATATACTTAGGCTTTGCCCATAAATATTTGTGCAAAGCAAGCAAATCAGTAATAACATTATTCTTTTCATATTATAGCATTCGATATTTTTAAAACAAATTCAAACTAAAAAATTTTAACGATTCGGAATCCAAAGCAAAATTGTACATTATCCGGAGAAGGAGTTACTCTGTCGGAAGAACGGCATTTACTAGTATCATCATATATACTTCCGCCTCTATATATTTGCATTATTAGAGTTAAATCTATAAGTTCGCTTCTCGGATCAATTACCGGATAATCAGGATAATTTGTTATTGCCCCCCAGCACCACTCTGAAACGTTGCCCAACATATCATACAATCCGTAAGCGTTAGCTTCTCTATGTCCGACTTTATGAGTAGTATTATCAGAATTCTGATTAAACCACGCTATTTTATCTAACATCGGATCCTTTGTTGAACCGGGTACAATATTTCCATTATAGTAGTCCGTCTTTGTTCCGTCTTTGCAAGCATATTCCCATTCTGCTTCAGTTGGCAATCGATACCCATTAGCATCCCAATTACAAACTACAGATAATTTGTCTGAAGCA
>CAZIIZ010000416.1:0-3601 GCA_964539225.1 uncultured Hyphomicrobiales bacterium
CTGATTCGTTGAGAATTTACGAAATGTTCCTCGGACCATTAGAAGCATCTAAACCTTGGAATATGGATGGTATCGGTGGCGTTAATCGCTTCTTAAATCGTGCATGGAGATTAATTGCCGATGAAGAAGGCAATTTACTTCCGGCAGTTCAAGACGTAGAGCCGACAGCGGAACAGAATTTCCACTTACATAGCACTATCAAGAAAATTGGCGAAGATATTGAGAACTTGAGCTTCAATACCGCAGTTTCCGCTATGATGATTTTCGTGAATGAATACAACAAATACGATGTGCGTCCATTGAAAGCTATGGAAGATTTCGTATTATGCTTGTCGTCGTTTGCTCCGCATATTTGCGAAGAATTATGGAGAATTTTGGGGCATACTGATTCAATCATTAATCAGAAATTCCCTGAATACGACGAAGCGAAAATTGTGAAGCAAGAGATTGAATTCGTAGTGCAGGTGAATAGCAAAATCAGAGCTAAAATTATGATGCCGGTCGATCAAGCTCAATCAGTTTACGAAGAAATCGCCAAGCAAGACGAGAAAGTACAGAAATTCTTAGAAGGACTCACAATCCGCAAAGTAATTTTCGTACCGAATAAGCTCGTGAATTTTATAGCGAATTAAGAGTAAGAAAACGTCTGAACTGTGAATGTGATGATTAAGACTGTCTGAACCATTGATTTAGCAGATTATGATGATGAAAGATGATTAAGAGTATAAATAATATTTCTTAAAATCATCCTAATCAAATTAATCCGCTTAATCAATGGTTCAGACAATATTATTTACGATTTAGTCTGAATTCTTATAATCATCTTAATCGCAATAATCCGCTTTATCAATGGTTCAGACAATATTATTTACGATTTAGTCTGAATTCTTATAATCATCTTAATCGCCATAATCAGCTTAATCAATGGTTCAGACTATATTATTCTAATATTTATAAAATAAAGGAGAATGAAATGGCTAATGCAAAAAAGACTAAGCGACCAAATGCGAACTTGCTTAGAGCATGGTTCGATACTGTGCTTAATCCGATATATACCGGATTAGCAAATGCTAAGAAGCTCTTGGACGAGAATAATTATTCGTGGGATTGGGGATGTCAAGACACTATCGAAATCAAAAATATCATGGAATATTTTGACTTCCGCTATACTGCAAATTGGGAACAGATAGTGCATAGTGAATTCAGTGAATTACATGAAATGAATGTCGAATACATGGGTAAGCGAGCTGAATTGAGCCAATCCTGCAAAGAGCTGTTTGAAAAATTAGCAAATAGCGATATCCTGCAAAATTTGATTATTACGAACGTTGATGAATACGAGAAACTTGGTTTGATTTCTGCCGAAAATGCAGAATACATTCGTTCAACGAAGTCGATTAATTGGATAGCCGAACATTTGATTAATAATATTCGAGCTGTGCCTTATAGTCATATTCTGAAAAATGTGTGGAATCGTCCGGACAACAATTTCTTTTCAATTTTCGAGAACAAAGAAATTCAACCATTTAAAGCAGAGCTTGACGATAAAGCCAAAATATTTAAAGAAGTAAACGACAAAACTCTGAAATATGTTAGGGATAAGATGAATGATTTGTCCATGGAATTCGGTGTACCTTTAGTAATATAAATCATTAAGGATAAAGTTATGCCAAACAATATTACAAAAGCCGTAATCGATACCTGCGTGTTAGTTGATGCCTTGATGCTAAATTATGTTAAGACTTCATCGGATAAAAATCTTAATGAAAAGTGGGAGCATAAGGTGTACGAAAAAACTCGAATTTAATCAAGCATTATTCAAGTTTTATTGATTCGATTCCGATATTTGTAACAACTTCTCAAGCTATGGGCGAAGTACCGCAAGTCTTGAAAAGAGTAACCGAATTGGAAGGCAAGAAATTAACATCATTTTGGCAAAAGTCGATTGAATTTCTAAAGCAGAAACGCTTAGACGAAAAGCTGATAACTATACTTGAAATGGTAGAGAGTCAAAATAATACAAACAGAATTTTTGAAATTGGAATAGTAGATTCTGGGTTAATCGAGTTAGCGAAATGCGAGCAATTACCAATTATAACTAATGATGTGAAAACATTAAGAGTACGTGCCGATGAAGTTTATCCACTTGAAATTATAATACCATCTGAATATTTAATGTATTGGAAACACCGATAGAATACTGTACATAATAAAACAGAATATCGTTTAAATATGATATTTTTACTCATCCGATGAGCTAAGAAGTCATCGGATGAGTTGAAATATTTGAAATTATTTTCCAAAGACGGCATCGCCACTTTTGTGATTGAATCCCGGATGCAAATCGAAGCGAACTACGCCTACTACTGCTCTATCGCCAACAGCTTTGGCTACGAGTGTTGTGCCTTCATTGCCGAATCCGGCACATAATTCAATTGCTGTAATGCCTTCTTCGACTAATTGCACGGCTACGGTCTGAGCTTCGTCGTAATTCTTTACTCCAACTACTGACAGCTTAACGATAGGCGTATCAATCACTGAGCGATGGGTATTATAATCTGCTTCTGGAGCTATAAACAAAAATGCTGCTTTTACTGACATAATTCTATTCCTTTATAAAAATAAAAATAATTCGTTTTATGGTAGTTAATACATTGAAATTCGCAAATTGTTTCGAATCGGTTTTATATATATCAAAAAAATAAAAAAATCCTCGGTATTATAGTTCAGAACGATAATGCCGAGGAATTTATAAATTTCGAATGTAAAGCTAAAAACTATTTAGATTTCAATGTTTGCAAATAATCGTAAAGGGAATAGATTTTATCGCCATCGTCACATATTTGGTGAACGTTGAATCCTAAAGCTGCAGCTGCATCGAGGTTAGGAGTCATATCGTCGATAAATAATATTTCCTCAGGCTTGAATCTCATATCTTTTGCAACGTATTTGAAAATTTCGGGATTGGGTTTCTGCATTTTAATTTGATATGAGAAATAGCAACGCTTAAATTGCTTAAATATCACATCGCATTCCTCAGCAAAGAATTTATGGTGCAGTTCGTTAGTATTGCTCAGTAAGAAAATTGGATAGTCCGCTGCTAATTCTTCGATTATGAAATCAACTTTCGATTTAATTCCGAGCAAAGTCGCATTCCAAGCTTCATCAATCACATACTTTGGTTTAATTCCGAGTAGTGCCGCCATATTATCTCTAAATCTATCAGTGCCGATTGTACCATTTTCATATTCTGCTAAAAATGGAAGAGTTCCGTAATTTACAGCCGATAGCGAATTGAACTTAGAATTCGGCATGGCTAATTTAGCGAATGCCTTAATAGTCCGGTTCGGGTCAATATCATACAATACTCCGCCGAAATCAATTAGTAATGCTTTTATATTCATAATATTAGTTTTCTTTCCTTGTTATTTTCGATAAGAAGAAACCGTCCGTTTCTCCGTTTAATGGTGTAAGATACAACATATAATCATCTTCCTTTATACCATCAATGTTTACTCCGGCTTCAGTAAGAGCAGGTTTGATTGGTTCAGGTGAATAATTACTATGCTCGGCGAGGAATTTATTAATAATCATCTCGTTT
>CAZIIZ010000417.1:0-3601 GCA_964539225.1 uncultured Hyphomicrobiales bacterium
GTGAAGAATCTATTTTTCTGTAATTCATTGATATTTCGCGATGCTTCACTTCGTTCTACTTGACGGTATTTTTTATTAACTACTTACGGAGCAGCCACTATTAGCAAATTTAGAAATCCAATTTTCAAAGATAATTAATAGCAAAAGTAATTGGACGAGGATTCAAATCCCAAATGAATAGTATTATTCGTCCTGTGATACTTTTATACGTAATTCGAAAAGCAATCGCCAATAATTAGAACGCAAATCAGTGCCATAATCGCTGTAATTTGTGAACGGAATACTATATTCAAATATCGGACTAAAGTGTACTGAATTAGAGAAAGCAATATTGAATCCCAAAGCCGGTTGTAAGTATAATTGTGGAGTTACTAAGCTGGGGATTTCGCTATTTTGGATAGTCTCATCTAATTTTTTATTAGTAATTGCTTCTAGCTCTCCGTTGCTTAATCTAACTGTCTTTTGTCCTAAGGTTTTAGTATGAAGCAAGTTTGTCGAGAAATTGGTGCCAATGGCGAATCCAGTTCTGATAAACATGAAATCAAATGGAGTCCATTTCAAATAAGGGGCAACAGCGAAATTATGTAAATCAATTTCTATTGAATGCGAAAAACGAATATTCGCATTTTCAGTTAAAGTATTCCCATTGCTAATGTATTCCACTTGGGTAGGCTCAATTTCTTGAAATCCGGAAGTCAATCCGAGATAGTTGTAAGTAGCAGAAATACCTAAGGAAAACCTACGAAACAATTCATGTTCGTATAACAATCCAAAAGTATATCCAAATTTAGCACCGCCTGAGAAATCGCAATCCTCACATTTGACATACATTTCTCCTGATTGAAAGTTCTGACCTAAGCCGACAAAAACTCCAATTTCTTTAAGTGCATTTGGATCAGAGTATGGTTTAATCGGCGAAGATTGAGCGAATATCTCCGTAGCGGAGATTATTAGCGATAATGCGATTATTGTTCTATTCAGATTCATAGTGTTGTTTATTCCATAGCTTTGCAAAACGTTATAGAATATTTCGTCAACTAATTATTGTAGGATTGTATTAAATAAAAAAAAATCCGTTCCGGATAGAACAGATTTTTTATTTTTTTGAAGTGACCCCAACGGGATTCGAACCCGTACTGCCACCGTGAAAGGGTGGTGACCTATCCATTAGTCGATGGGGCCATTTATTATCTCTTATGTCAACTCTCATTCAAACAGAATACAAATTTACGACTTTTATTTTATATGTGCAAGAAATATTTTCATTTACTCTTAATATTTTTCAAATATTCTTTTAATCAGCTTTAAGCACTTTATGCTGAATGTATGTAAATACTAATAAAATAACGAACACAATATAAGCCAGAGCCGAAGCATAGCCCATTGCGTCAGATTTCTCGAAGGCATTAGAATATACCATATATACTAAAGTCATGGTAGAATTCATCGGACCGCCTTTAGTCATTACCAAGATTTCTATAAATACTTGAAATGATTTGATACTATTTATGAAGATTACAAATATTAAAGTAGGTTTCAGTAGTGGTAAAGTGATATTCTTAAATTTTTGCCAAGCACTCGCCCCTACTATATCGGCAGCGGCATATAAATCTTGCGAAATGGCTTGCATACCGGCAAGAAATAATATCATATAATAACCTACTGCACCCCATACGTCCATCGCCATAACTGATAATAATGAAGTACTTGGTTCTTGCAGCCACCCTTTGGCAGGATATGGGATATGCAGGCTGCTCAAAATAGAATTTATATAGCCGTCCTGCGTATATAAATTTGTAAATATTAATGATATTACTACTAATGAGGTTACCGACGGAATAAAGAAAGTAGTACGAAATATATTTTTGAAACGAGCCAATTTGCTATTAAGCAACACTGCGAAAAACATAGCTAAAGCTGTAGTAATAGGCACAGTCCCGAACGTAAATATTGCAGTATTCGCTAAGGCTTTATAGAATATTTCGTCTTGAAATATCGCTTTGTAATTATTTAGACCGATGAATGTAGCCGAATTGCTTAGTGTGGAATAATCGGTCAGACTCAGATATCCAGCATAAATTAAAGGATAGAGCCAAAACACACAAAAGGTGATCAGCCAAGGCATAATTAAGGTAAACGTAAATATTTTATCTTTCGCCTTCATCATTCTCTCTGATATTTTGGAAGTTAGAATAGAGCATTTCCAATGGTAGCCCAACTATGTTATAATAGCATCCTGAAATATTTCGGACAAACACCGCTCCGAAATCGTCCTGAATACCGTAAGCTCCGGCTTTATCCATAGGCGAACCGGTGCTGATGTAAGCACGGATTTCGTTGATGGATAATTTCCTAAATGTTACCTCAGTAGCTTGCACATCTTCTACAATACTTTTAGTATCGCTGTTAACAATCGTCAGCCCAGTATAGACAGTGTGAGTTCTATCGCTCAACATACTGAGCATTTTTTCTGCTTCGAGTTCGTTGGCGGGTTTGTTGAGTATTTGACCATCTAACACTACAATAGTATCAGCGGATATAATGTAGGAAGGCTCTTTGCAAAGTTCGATTACTGCTTTTGCTTTTTCGGCAGCAAGATATTTTGCAATTTCTGATGGAGCGAAATCCTGCGGATAATTATCTTCGTCTATATCAGCCGGAATAATTTCTATTTCGAATCCTAATTGTTCTAAAAGTTTTTTACGCCTCGGCGAGCGAGACGCTAATACTATTTTTTTATCTATTTTTAATAATTCGGATATATTTATCATTGTTTATTTTATATGCTTTAATAAAAAGTTTTACAAAAATAATTAAATTTGAGCTTATTTCGGCAATATGTTTTTGCTACTAACGAAAAAAATAAAAAGGACTTCGTTACAAATACTAGTAAGAAGTCCTTTTTATAAAAATATGTTGCCCGATGGAATAGTAATATTAGTTAATAAAATTAAATATTCTGCTCCAGCGTATTTTCGCAAGTTTATCGAATAAGCCCTTTTCGTCGCCATATTCATCTCGAGATTCCCAGCTCCAATAAACCATAATAGGAGTGCCGACTACGTTTTCGTAAGGGATGAATCCCCAATAGCGACTGTCTAAACTGTGGTCGCGATTGTCGCCCATTCCGAAGCAATAATCTCTTTTTACAGTATAATAAGTAACTGGTTTAGCATCAACGATGATTTTTTCGCCCTGCAATTCTATATTATGACCTTCTTTTTTGATAAAATATTCCCATTCTCTCCAGTTTTGAGAATTCAACTGAATATTATCGCCTTTTTTAGGAATACGAATTGGACCATAATTATTGCGGGAATAGCCTCTGCCGAGCGGAAATGTACTCCATTTTTCGTTAGGAGATTCCGGAACGCTTGAATCGTAGTGTGCGTTTTCAGGCAAAGTGAACTCTTGATTGTTTACCAAGACTTTATGTCCTTCTACTCTCAAAGTATCTCCGGCTATTGCTATGCAACGCTTTAGGAAATATTGAAATTCTCGAGCCTTTACTTCGTCGCGATCGCCGGGATAGATAAATACAATAACGTCGCCACGTTTGGGATCTTTCACTCCGGGAAATTTATAGATTGGCAAAGGAATA
>CAZIIZ010000418.1:0-441 GCA_964539225.1 uncultured Hyphomicrobiales bacterium
TTATGGTGCATTTGGCTCGGAAGCTTTCCAAAACAATGGATTAACCAAATTAACATCAATTAGAGTTTCGACCAGCACCACTCAAACGCTAACATTAGAAAATGGTTGGAATATGGTATCGTCGTATATTAATCCGAATAACAAGAAATTCGATAGTATTGTTGCCCTTACGAATAACCCAATTAAGTTTGCCAAAAACTTTAAAGGCGAAACGTATTGGCCAGGATTTTTAACTAATTTGACTCAATGGGATTCTCAAGCGGCTTACACTATTAAAACCGTTGATAATTGCAATTTGCAAATCAAAGGCACTCAATTAATGCCCGAAGAAAATCAAATTCAATTAAGCGGCAGAGGCTGGAAATGGATACCATATTCTCGCTCAAGCTCTATGTCGCAAAGTCAAGCATTAGCCAGCCTTAATGGGAATTATATGCCAGT
>CAZIIZ010000418.1:451-3595 GCA_964539225.1 uncultured Hyphomicrobiales bacterium
TATGATTAAATCTGCCACATTGACTTATCCTGCGAATAATTTAATATTTGGCAAAATTGATGCAAAAGAGCAAATAAATGTACTGGACGAAGCTGTGTATTTCAAACCTGATTTCATTAATACCGGTTCGAGTGCTATTCTATCTTTAAACGTAGCTGAAGCTCAAGACGGAGACGAAGTCGGAGTATTTACTGCAAACGGACAAATTGTCGGTAGTGCTGTATATTCTAATAATAATGTCGGCATAACCATTTGGGGCGATGATTTCTTAACTCCCGAAAAAGACGGAGCCAACGAGAATGAAGCTTTGACAATTAAATTATATCGCAAAAACACTAATTCGTATTCAACCGTATATCCAAATTATATTTATGAGAATACAACTAATAGCGAATTGATTAATTTAAACTATAAAAAAGATGCTATCTTTACTGCCAAAGCTAACACCTTAGCTTTAAACGTAGAAGATAACAAAGTCGCTGATATAAGCATTTCTCCGATGCCTTCGGTAGATTACGCAAGTATCCAATTTAATAACACTAACGCTAATACCGCTAAATTATCTATTTATTCAGTATCGGGAGAATTAGTCAAGTCAATTGATTTGCACAATCTAAGCCTCGGAATGAATAAAATAAATATTGATTTGAAAGACTTATCAAACGGAATTTATAATACAGTAATCAGTAACGGATTAGTAAGCATTTCTACTAAATTGATAATAGTAAAATAGTATCTGACTAATACAAATTGATTTCCAAACTAAAGCCCTTTCGCCAAAGATTTAATTCTTGCGAAAGGGCTTTTTAAAAAATAGTATTTTGCCAGATAATGAAATCTATATTCGGATTTATCGAAGATAATCGAATTGTCTGAACTGTGATTTTGATGATTGATGTGATTTAAGATGATTTTCGAGACACTAAACTATCTTCTGGGGCTATCCCATAAGTAGTCATTCTGAACGAAGTGAAGAATCCATAAGCTCGTAAGTACCTATAATTTAAGGATACATCGCTACGTACAATATAACGGAATCAATATTTATTGTACTTATGGGACAGCCCCATACTGTTTGTAGAAATATTCACTCCAAAGATATCAGAGCATCGTAGATGCGACCGACATTATTAGAACTCTCCTACGGAGCTTTTTTTTAAAATAAACAATACAATACTACAAACAGTAAACCACACATGTTTTTTAAATTTCCAATTTTCTATAAACATTTGACATCTCCGAGGTCTTTTTACAGATGTCCTACATCTGGCAGATGTTGGACATCTGAGTTCTCGTATTCCCGGAAGGATTGCATGTTTATAGTAAATGGATGTGGCATTGGGTTCAACTACTACGGAGGTGTGCGGGCGAAAGGAGTTCATCTTGTTACTAACGTTTAACTCCTACTGAGTAAAGATAAGAATAAATCTTATACAGTGTAGCTGTTAAACGTTAGTAACAATGCCGTTGCGACAGCTTAACACCACTCCGATGGAGTTGAACTCTTCTCTAATTCAAAAGATGTGTGTAATGGACAGCTCTACTGGGGCGAATGTTCTAATAATAAACAATTCACTATACATATTTGACCTCTGCGAAGTCGGTATGGAAATATCTGAACTGTGATTGAGATGATTTGTAAGAATAATTTTTCGCCTTAATCATCTTCAAGCATACAAATCATAATAATCATAGTTCAGACTGTATTTTCCTCATCTTATTCTCCCTTCATAAATTTATAATTAGCTTTGCTTCCGCTCTCTGAGATTACGGTAACAAAATACACGCCTTGATTCAGAAATGAAATATTCAAGTAAACATTTTCTTTATCCGAATCAAAGGTAATGAACTGCTTAATTAATTTGCCGTCGCTATTATAAATTATTATTTCCTTGGGATTGATCCCGTTAAACGGAATAATTAGTTTGTCTCCAGTTGATTTTATGGTGTCAAAATCATCTGTATTGGAATTTACGGAGCCTGATGTTGCATTCTCAAGCTTATAAAGAGTTACGTGAGTGCCTGAATTACTATGATATACTTCATCTATAAACATTTCGGTATTATGATTAAGATTATAATTATATGGAAAAGAATATTTTTCTTTGTTATAAAGAATTTTACTCTTTGAATCAGTCAAATCATAGAATGGAGTTCCTGGTTTATCAAATAATATCTTGGAAGAATCTAATATTAAATTAGAAATACTTGCAGTTGTATATTCAAGAGTATTCAATAATCTGTAATCAAAACTATAGATTTTTCTATTTTCATAGATATTGTAAATTATAGCATCATTATGATTAACGATAAAGATATTCTCCAAGCTCGGATTTGCTGCAACTAAATAATATCCGGGAAAACTGGAATACGTCTTCAGAGTCTCCAAATCAATGATGTTTACTTTCGAAGGACCTTGATAAATTAGAAATTTATAATCGCGAGTGATAATTGGTGGATTAGAAGTAGAATTTTCTTTAGGTACGAAATAATATTCTATTTTCCAGTCATCTTTATTATCCCACGAAAAATCCTTTTTTTGCGGATTAAAGGAGATTAGGCAATAATTATAAAATGGATATTCGGGTCCTTGCTCGCGAGTTGTACACAAAAATATAATTCTATCGTCTGAAATTACAGCATAATTATCAATACTAACAATACTTAATTCTTTCTCATTGTATATTGTCTTTAAATATTTCATAAAAACTGGAAGACTGTCTAAGCATGTTAATGTTTGAGCATCGAATCGAAGTAATGCTTTGTACTTCCTTTGTCCTAAATATGTGGCATCGCCAAAAGTAAATAAGTGTTTATTATCTTTTGTAAACCTAAAACTACCCATTTCCATATCGAATTGGTCGCTTTGCTTTAGGATTTCCCCTGTTTGTGCATCTCGAACGTAGTTTTTTCCATCAGCAGAGTAAAGAACTTCTTTGTCGTCATTAATAAACTGCATGCCATAAATACCGACCTGGTAGCTTTCCTTGCTTTCCCAAAGTAGCTTAGGATCCCATAGATAGTCCGCCGCCCTCGCCCCTGCGAACATAATAAAAAATGCGAATAACGGTAAAAACCGTTTAAAACTTTGTGCCTTCATAATATGCACCTTTCAAATAAATTATAGAATATTATATTAGTGGG
>CAZIIZ010000419.1:0-3586 GCA_964539225.1 uncultured Hyphomicrobiales bacterium
CATGGCATCTTTCATGCTTTGCTGTTCGCCGGCAAATTTCCAGTTTATGCCTACGGGTAGTTTAGTGTTTTTGAGCTTTGCTGTGATTTCATTCGCTATAGCACCGGAAGATTTACCGAATACTTGAGAGTAAATGTTAACGCAACGGATACGATCTTCACGTTCTAATTTAGTTGGACCAGTGCCTTGTTTTACTTCCGCAAACTGATTTAGATATATCAATTGACCTTTTGAATTAGTAAAAGTCATATTCTTAATATTTTCAGTATTATCACGGTCATATCTGTCTAACATAATTCGGATGTCGTATTCATCGACACCGTCGCGATATTTTGACTCATCGTTACCGGTTAGTGCTATTTGCATCGCTTGACCAACTTCGCCGATAGTTAAACCTAGTTCAGCTAATTTTTGTCTATTAATATCCAATTTGAGTTCAGGTTTACTTTCTTCAATTGATAGACGTACGTCTGAAGTACCCTCAATACTTTTTATTACATTTTGTATAATATCAGCACCTTGCATCACGTTTTCGGAGCTTGTTCCGGTAAGCAAGATTTGAATAGGTGAGCGATTAGAACCGCCTGTCATACTTACAGGAGAAACACGAGTTTTGATACCGGGAATATTTGCAAGCATTGCTTTTACTTTTTGTCCGTACAAATCAGTAGAAATTGTTCTTTTAGTTTTGTCAACAAATCTTACTAAAAATTCGATTGAGTTATTGGAACTCATCGAAACCATACCTTCGCTTGATGCACCTACGTTAGTAATGATTTTCTCGATGTCCGGCACTTGGCTTAAAATTGCTTCGACTTTTCTAGCCATTTCATTGGTATATTCGATAGCCGAACCCGAAGCAGTTTCGACAGTTACAATTAATTCTCCTCTATCGCTTGAAGGAACAAACTCAAAGCCAATTAAGCCATATTTGAATAATGCTAAGGAACTGAAAAACAATACGATAATTGCCAATGTTACCTTACCACCATTTTTCAAACTCCAAGCTAAAGTGCGACTATAATATTCAGTTAGTTTATCAAAGAATTTCTCGAACCACAAGCCCATGCGTCCAAATATTGATTTCTTTGATAAATGTTCTAACCGCGTAAATCTTGAAGCTAACATCGGAGTGATAGTAAACGAAACGAGTAAACTCATCAAAGTAGAAAATACTACCACCAAAGCATATTCTCGCAAGAAGCTCCCGATAATACCAACTATCATAGCCAAAGGCAAGAATACTACTACATCGACCAAAGTGATGGATAATGCGGCGAAACCAATTTCATTTCTGCCTTTAAGTGCAGCCGAAACCTTACTCTCGCCTAATTCGAGATGGCGATAGATATTCTCCAATACCACAATGGAGTCATCCACCAAGATACCTATCACCAGCGACATCGCCAGGAGCGTCATCATATTTAACGACATCCCAAAAATATACATCATAAAGAAAGTAGAGATTAACGACGAAGGAATCGCCACCATTACTATCATAGAATTACGTAAACTGTGTAAAAACATCATCATAACTAAAGCTACAATTAATATTGCAAGGAATAAATCGAATTTCACAGCATTCGCCGAATCCATAATAAATTCTGAACCGTCCTGAGCAATATTGAAATTCAATCCAATATTTGAATATAACTTCTCTAATTCAGCTATGTCTTTTCGTACTTTTTTAGTTACTTCTACTGTATTTGCATCGTTTTGCTTTTGAATCACGCAACCTATCGAGTTGTCGCCATTTAATCTATAGATATTCAATAAATCTTTTGTGCCGTCATATACTTCGGCAACATCTTTCAATAGAATCGGAGCACCCAGTTTAGAACGTCCGACTACTAATTCTCTAAGTTCATTCATCGAACTATATTTTGCCGCCACACGAACTATAAATTGATCATTGCTGGAATAAACTTTACCCGTCGGAAAGTCCATATTTGCAGCTTTAATTGAATTAGTAACTCCGGCGATAGCCAGACCATATCCTCGTAATTTTTGTCCGTCTATATTGACTCGGATTTCTCTTTCCTCACCGCCAATTAAGCTAACCGTTCCTACACCACTAATTTTAGACAAACGTGGTTGGATTTGGTCTTTCATAAATTGGTATAATTCTTTAGGACTCTTATTTGCTTTTACTGCCATACGAAGTACAGGCAATTCATCGAATGCGATTTTGGATATAATTGGTTGCTTGGCATCGTCCGGTAGCTGAGTAACTACTTGGTTTACTTTGCGTTGAGCATCCTGCACTGCGAAGTCAATCTCCACGTCTTGCTGAAACTCAATTGCTACCATTGAACGTCCTTCGAATGAACTGGAGCGGACGGCAACTACTTTATCCAAACCAGTTACCGCATCTTCAATTATTTTAGTAATATTGGTTTCTACTTCGTTCGGAGAAGCTCCCGGATAAATAGTAGTAATAATTGCTACCGGGGCAGTCATCTTAGGCATCAGTTCATATTTTAACTGCGAGAACCCGAAAATACCTAATCCTGCGAGAAACGAAAACAATACAATAATAAGTATCGGTCGTTTGATTGATAATTCTGTAAGTGTCATTTTTTCTCTTTGGATTAGTTTATAATTTTAACTTGAGAATCATTTTTAAGATTCAATTGACCATTAATTACAATCAAATCGCCGGCATTAATTCCGGAACCTATTTCAATTTTTTCGCCTATCATTCTTGAAATCACAATTGATTTTAATACTGATTTGTTGTTTTCTACCACGAATACTTTAGGATCTTTAGTGCTGCCTACTAAAGCTTGGCGAGGAATAATCAAAGCTTCACCTTTTATGATATTATCAAAGTAAACATTAAAGAACATTCCGGCTTTTAATTTATTGCCTGCATTCGCTAATGCAACTTCTACTGCATAAGTATGCGATTCGTCAGCTTTAGGATTAATCATCTTAATAGTTCCGTTGAAGTTTTCATTCGGATAAACTTCAGTTTTTACTCTTAATTTATTGCCAACGCTAAGTTTTACAATATCCTTTTCGCTTACATTAACTTTGATTTTTAAAGTATTGACATCAATAATTGTTGCTATTGGATTGCCAATGTTTAGGAATGAACCAGTCTCAATGTTTTTAATAGTTACTACTCCACTAACTGGAGAGATGACTTTAGTATCGCTTAATTGTCTTTTTGCAATTATCAATTGAGCTTCTGCAGTTCTAAATGCAAATTTTGCTTGATCTAATTGAGCTTCATTTGCGGATTTTTGCTCTACTAAGGTTTTATATCTATCGTAGTCTTTTTTAGTTTTTTCTAAATTTGCTTCTGCAGTAATTACGTTTGCTTGCTTGATTTCGTCATCAACTTTAGCTAATACTGTTCCTTTGCCAACTTTAGATCCAACATCGAAATTGCATGATACTACTCTGCCTTGCACTTCTGACATAAAAATCACTTCAGTATTTGCATTTGACGTACCAATTAGCGAAAGTACATCATTGATCGACTGCATTTCTGCTTTAACTACTTGCACCGGATAATCCGATATATTCACGGTCAATTTCTTTTTTTCTTCAATGCTTTGTTTGTTCATTACTAAAATAC
>CAZIIZ010000420.1:0-3585 GCA_964539225.1 uncultured Hyphomicrobiales bacterium
TTTGATTCATTTCCTTCAGCTCTGGCAAACTCAAATCATTCAATCCGGCTATATATTCAGAATATGTGTTCATACTATTTCCTTATTATTATACGTACATTTTAGAAGAATTAGTCGGTGAGTTATTGTAAATATTTTTCAAACATTATTTTTTTAAAAGCCCCGAAATTCTCTAAATCCAAATATTCCGCCCCACAGCCTAAGGTTTTAGATAGAGATTTGGGACAAAATCATTTATTACTAACGTTCAACTGCTACGCAGTAGTTTCAATCTTTATAGCGTAGCTGTTAAACATTACTAACTTAATCTATCAATACTCAAGAATCAGCCTACGGCATCATCATACTTCCGCATGCTGAAGTATCATAATAAGCTAAATTAATAATTTATATAATATTAAATCACTCTTCCCAATACATTATTTTAAGTTGGTGCAATAATTGAATATTTGTACTTAAATTTTGTTTTTCTGAACTTAATTCACTTCCTCCCCAATCAGGACTCATAAATTGATGATCGCAATTTGTATTATTTATAATTAACTCTGTCAAAACATTTCTTAAATACTCAGCACCTAGCATATTGAGATGCAATTCGATTGTTTCTCGTTCTAAATCTAATTCTAATGTTAGTAATTTGCCCATATTATTCTTAACTATAATGGTGAATACGCATTAATTCCATTAAATGATTTGCTTTTAAAAGGGTTTGCTGTTAAACCTTTCTGTGTAGCATCATTACCACCAAACAATCTCTTTATCCAACTAGTTACAGCTTTTCCAGCTTTTGAAGCTAACAATCCTTCAGTCGCAATATTGCCTAACCCTATTAAGCCAATCTCTGTCCAAGCATTTATCAATTGTTTGTTTTCTGGTCTTTCACTATGCTGAACTAACAGTAGAGGCTTCTCCGAATTTTGAATTTGATTATCCACTATATCTACCGTTGAGCCTTAATCTGAAATTTGATTGACTTGATTTTCATTAGTTTTAGCTTGCAATTTATCTTTCAATGCCCTATTAAAGAATCTAAATCTATAAAAATTATTATTCATCAGCATAAATTTATACGACGGCACGAGAATAATCAATAAAACCAGCCATAAATTGGGTACGACTAAATTATTACCGGTGAAAAAGTTAATCTCAACTAACACTAATGCCAAATAGAAAATCAGTCCGAATTGTCTCTTGAGAGATTCGTCCATATCCGGATGGCTTTTAATGTATGAATTTGCTTTCCACCCGATATTTAACAGGGCAACGAAAATCAAAGTAAATCCCAATGCTCCGAATATGCCCAATTCGCAGAGAGCGGTCATAATTGAGAAGTCTGAAAAGTCCAAATCTACGTATTTATTATATTGAGTTAAGCCTAATCCTGTGCCGAAGATTGGCGATTGCTCCCAAATTTGAACCGCTTTATCAACTGTTGTTAATCGAGAACCAAAAGATTCTCCATCAGTTCCTTCCGACATTTTATTGCTCATATTAACGATACCGGATATTCGCTTAGTAAATAAGTCTAAGACACTAGTGTCGGTATATTGCTCCATCAGCAAGTCGGCAGGTATTAGCAATATAAAAGTAGCTAATATAATACTCAAAATTTTTCGTTTAGTTCTAATTGATTCTAACAGAAATACGCCTACAAATGTCATCGCCAAGCCCAATACTCCTGTTAAAGAAAAGGCAAGGAACATTCCGGCTACTGCGAAGAGAAATATTGTCAAATTGAGAAATTTGGATTTGAAGAACAATTTGGTTTTTTGGATAAACGGAATCACTAATAATATAATAATATATAAATTGAAAGTAGCGTAAGCGGAAGGTTCTGAGAAAATTGAAGTTGCTCGGAAAAAATTCCCAAATTGCAAGCTAAGCTGCTTAACGGAATCTTGTTCGTCCGCCATTCCTCGCATAGACATACTTACGTTATTATAACTTAGCCACGCTAATGGCAAATCAAATGCTCTGGCGAATATTTGATAGATACCGAATATATTAATTATCACGGACAGAATCAACCAAGCTTTCAAAATATTATCAACGATTGAGGTTTTAAACTCATAGCTTAGGCACATGCCGGACAATAACATCAGAAATATTAAATGAGCTAAGGTCTTGAAATATTGAGCAATTTCCGGTGATGGGAAAGCAGCAAATAACGGTAAAGCCGAAGTAATTACTGAAATTGAAAACAATGCAAATGCCCCGGTAAGCAATCCCTTAGGAATTTTGAATTCGACGTTATTCCAAATCACTTTGAAAAAGAATACAAAGTAAAACATCAAAGTAAAAATATCAAGCGAAGTTACTCCGTAAGTACTTATGGCAAATACTTGAAATCCACCGGCAAAGTAAACAATAAACATAATAATTATTAATAACTGCATATAGGTATTTTTCGATTATTTTGGTTTTACATTTCTTCAGTTAACAAAAATAATAATATTTTACTAAATATCTCTGAAATAATATTTTCAATTTCAAGTACATTGATTTAATAATATTGACATACATTTGAACTATACATTATATACATCTTTTGTTACTTTTAGAAATGCTGTCATTCCGGTTTTGTGAGTCTTCGAGCAAATACCGGAATCTATAAATAACTAAAGAAATATTATCTCTGAATAATGTGATAATATAACGACTTAGATTTCTGCATTAGTTGCATTGAATCGTATGAACGATTTCGCTCGAAGACTCGCTTGTAGAAATGACAATTTGACATATTTTGAAAAGATGTGATAATGTTAGATTTGAAGTTCTGCAATGCTCAGTGTATAATTTAGCTCATAGTATCATAAAATAGATAAATATTTCAAATTCTAATTCGCGACATTGAATATTATGCTCAATAATTATTCAATTGCATAATTTAAGCTATCCTAAAATTATGTAAAATTTTTTACACACTTTTATTTGAAATTCTCGTAAAAAAGCCGTAAATTGCGTAGGTTTTTTTGTAAAGCAAAAAAGATTAGAACTTTTACATAAAAAAAGAAAAAAGGAAACAATATGGCAAAAGTAGTTGGACATGTAGTAATCGACACTGAATTGTGCAAAGGCTGTGAACTTTGCATCCAGGCTTGCCCTGAGAAAACGTTGAAGCTATCTGACTCTATCAACAAAGTCGGCTATCAATACGCTGTAATGGCAAACGACAACTGCACAGGCTGTGCAAGCTGTTCATTGATGTGTCCGGATGCAGTAATTACAGTTTACAGAAAAGTTAATAAATAATTGAATCATTAAATCTAAAGATATTAGAGGAGATATAATGGGCGAAATAAAGTTAATGAAGGGCAATGAAGCATTAGCCGAAGCTATGATTAGAGCCGGTGCGGATGCTTATTTTGGCTACCCTATTACTCCGCAATCTGAAGTATTAGAATACTTAGCAATCGATGCCAACGAAAGAACTGGCATGATTGTATTGCAAGCAGAGAGCGAAGTATCAGCAATTAATATGATTTACGGTGCAGCAGCAGCCGGCAAAAGAGCAATGACTACTTCTTCAAGCCCAGGAATGAGCCTGATGCAAGAAGGTATTTCATATATCGCAAGTGCAGAATT
>CAZIIZ010000421.1:0-3575 GCA_964539225.1 uncultured Hyphomicrobiales bacterium
ATCGAAATTTGGATCCGAAAACTAAGAATATGATAACTACTGGATTTTTGGGATGCTTTACTACTTTCTCTACATTTTCTTTAGAAACATTGCAATATATGAGTAACAATGAGTATTCTAAAGCTATGGCTAATATATTAATTAGCAATGTGTTAGGGATAGTGTTGGTATTCGCCGGATATTTCACAGTGAAAAATATATTTAATAATTGATTTACTTATGAAAACACTGACATTTAATTTAATTATTGATTCGAATCGATCGATTAATGGCGATTTGCGGTTCAATTCTGAAAAACTCAAATGTCCTATAGCTATCGTGATGCACGGTTTTAAGGGAAATAGGAATTGGGGTTTTTTGCCGACATTAACTGAACAATTCGCCGAAATGGGATACATTGCTATTAATTACGATCATTCTCTGAATGGTAATATACCAGGGTCGATTAAGTATAATATGGATAAGTTTCGGCAAATCACTATTTCTGCTCAATTGCAGGAATTAGAGATTCTGATAGCCAAAATTAAATCAGGCGAGCTATTCCAAGAATTAGATATTAACAAGATATGGAATGGCGAAATCGTACTATGCGGACATTCCATGGGAGCAGCTATAGCGTTAGTATATGCTACCGAAAATAAAATTGATAAATTGATTATGATGTCTCCGATTTCTAAATTCGATAGATATACAGAACGCCAGAAAATACAATGGCGGATCGACGGGCAAATCGAATTTTACAACCCAAAGATAGAGCAAACTATGAGTTTGAATTCTAACTTTATTGACGATATGGATGCTAATTTGAAGCGATTCGATTTGTTGGCGGCAATTGCAAAATGCAATTCGCAAATACTAATCGTTCACGGCGAACAGGATATGACCGTACAAATTAAAGAATCTCAAGCTTTATACGACTACTCTGATAAGAATAAATGTGAATTCTACAAGCTGGCTCATTGCAATCATTCTTTTAATATTGATAATTTGGGATTGGTAAACAATCCTATTCTTAATGAGTTGCAAAATTGCGTATGTGAATTTGCAAAAATTGATTAATGAAGGTGTCTCAAAAACCGTATAATTAAATAGATTACACAGGACTAATCCCTTATAAAGCTAAAGATGATACACATTTTTAATATTGCTACTGGCTTGTCATTCGTGCGTTTAATAAAAAAGATGTGTATGATGGTTAGATAAAGCGAGCAAAATATTTATTTCGCACAACGCAGTCGAAAATTGTTTGCAGTATTATGGAAATTAATTATTGTGCGATTCCTAAGAAGATATTAAACAATTGACTTACTATATAAATTTTTATAAAACTATCTGAAGGATAATCTAATGAAAAAAATGTATTTCACTAAGTATTTCGCAATGTTATTATTCGTTTGTCTAATGGCAGCTTGCTCGTCGAAAAAGTCGGATATAGCGTATTATATTCCGAATAATGCGGCTATAGTGTTAGATATTAATTTAGGCAAAATGCACGACAAAGGTAAATTAGCCGAATTCGACAAAACGAAAATGTACTCTCAAGCTATGTCTTTTGTAGCTATGATGGATCCTAAAGCTCAAAAAGTAGTTAATGAAGTGATGGCTAATACAGACGTAATGGGATTGAATCTAAAGGGCGACGCTTATATTTATGTTAACGAATCGTATGCTGGCTTCATCGTCCCTATGCAAAACAAGGATAAATACCTTAGCTTCGTAAAAAAGCAAGCCGATGCCTTCGGTCATAAAGAAGAACCGCATAAATTAGGTAACTTCCTTGGAGTATCGAAAGATAATTCAGTAGTTGCATGGAATGATGATGTGTTGTATTTCTTTGTCGGCTTGAATAATCAAAATACTCAACTTATTGAATCAGACTTCAAGAAAATTGTTTCTCAAAAGGATGCCGAATCAATTATTTCGAATCCTAAATACAAAGAATTCTCTGCTCAGAAAAAAGATATTTCTGTTATGATGAATATGGAATCAGTGCTAAAATTAGCCGAAAAGGCGAATCCAGCTACAATACGATTCCAAGGTATGATGGATTTATACAAAGGCATGCTGATTAATGGTTATGTAGAATTTGCGAATGACGAAATAGTAGTGAACGCAACTTCTGAAGTTAGTGCTAAGATGAAAGCTATGTTCGATCCAGCTAAAATATACAAAACGCCAATCAGTGATAAATTGCTGAAACTATTCCCAGCTAATTCAATTGCAGCTTTAGCCATTGGTATGAATCCGACAGAAGCTATCAAAGGATACCAAGAAATGCTTAAATATATGTTAGCAAATGGCAATACTGCCGATGCAGCTGATCAAATGGCTATGTTTAATATGATTTTATCCAAAGCTGCACCACACCTGAACAAATTAGATGGCGAAATTGTTATGGCACTTACTGACTTCAAAAAAAGTAATTTAGACCTGACCGCTAAAAATCCAGCAATGGCTATGTATTCTATGCCGGAACCGCCTATGCCATTATTCGGAATAGCCTTAGGCATTACCGACAATACAGTTCTCGACCAACTCGTGGCTGAATATAAATTGCCAATTAAAAAGCAAGGCAATATTTATCAATTTACGATTACGGACGGAATTACAATTTATGGTGTAAATGCAAATAATGTGTTGATGATCACTAACGATGAAAATTTAGCCAAATCTGCTTCTGAAGGACAAATGGCGAATAACTTAACAGCATCGCCTTATAAAAATGACTTATTAAAAGGCACATTCGGTTATATGAATTTGAATTTAGGTACATACCCTGAATCAGCAAAAGCATATATGACAAACGATTCTTTCTTGAATTCAGTTCAGACTAAATTAAACGGATTCGATGTAATCACTATGGAATCTGACGTTAAGTCCAATAAAGGTACTATTAAGATTAAGCTTAAGAAAACCGGTATGAACTCTTTCTATTCGATGATTCAAATGATTGAAAAATCTATATAAATTGAATATTTCCCTCCTATTGCGTAATCAATTTCCAATAGGAGGGATTTTTATATCTTGTCAGTCAGTTGAAAATGTGTCTAAATGACTATGTTGCTTACTATTTCGACAGACTATTAAGCAACAATACAGTAGTATTATATCAACACCAATGTTAGAATTGAGAAAATGAAAATCTTGATTAAAATTATGGATTGGAATGGAAGGTAGAGTCAAAATGGAACACTTGAACAGCACCGTACATATCCAATAATGAATATGCAGCGGCACAATTCAATGTATAAATAAACCAAATTCAATATAGAGCTGTTGCTCTGCCTAAAATGCGATAACGTATTATTCTACTAAATCACTAAACATAAATCTATCGTTTTTTTTCTCTAATCCGAGACCTTTTTTGCCGAATAGATTTTTCTCTTTGAGTACATTAATAAATGCTTCGAGCATACCGTTGATAAACACTCCGCTCTTATCGGTGGAATATTTTTTAGCAATATCAATAGCTTCATTAATACTTACTCGTGCGGGCATATCCGGGAGTTGCATTAATTCGCTAACAGCTATATATATCAAAAGTCTGTCGATAGTAGCGATACGTTCTAAACCCC
>CAZIIZ010000422.1:0-3565 GCA_964539225.1 uncultured Hyphomicrobiales bacterium
TTTGAAATCATAAGGAGGATAGATAAACTTATCAGTCCATCCGCGATTTGGTTTGACTGCCCCGGAAGTTAATACTGAAGCTTCTAATGCTCTAACAGTCGAAGAACCAACAGCAAACACGTTCTTTTTGGCTTTCAGAGATTTGTTAATCAGCTCTGCTGTGTCGCGAGTGATTTCGAAATACTCAGAATACATCCTATGTTTGGTTAAGTCTTCTACTTCGATTTTTTCAAATACACCCTGACCGATGTTAACATTGATTTTGGCAATTCGAACGCCCTTTTTCTCTAATTCTTTCAACAAAGTATCAGTAAAGTGAAGTCCTGCACTTGGAGGTGCAATTGAAGCGAGTCTTTCGGGATTCGCAAACACACTTTGATAGCTGTCTTTGTCGAATTCGGTCGGCTCACGTTTGATATATTCCGGCAGAGGCATTTCGCCTAGTCTTTGAATAATATCGAAAATATTTCCTTCATAAGTGAATTTCACTGTTCTACCGCGGGAAGTAGTATTGTCGATTACTTCGCAGTAAAAATTAGTGCCGTCGAAAAATATTTTATTTCCAATTCTAACCTTACGAGCCGGCTCCACTAAAACGTCCCAAATTCTTTCGTCTGCTTTAAGCTCACGCAATAGCATCACTTCAATCTTGGCATTAGTCTTTTCTTTTTTTCCGAACATTCTAGCAGGAAATACTTTAGTTTCATTCAATATCAAGCAATCGCCTTTATGGAACATACCGAGTATGTCCTTAAACGTCATTTCTTGAATGTCGCCGGTTTCCCTGTTTAGAACCATTAGATTCGAGCTATCCCTCGGATCTACCGGAAATTTAGCTACTGCATTTTTAGGTAGATTATATTTAAATTCTGAGAGTTTCATTAATTACCTCTGGTCTCCAAAAAGTTTGTATCTTTTAAATAATTATTTTCATTTATTTTGTTGCTTCGAGCATTATTTCGGTCATTCTATTTACATAGTCTGCTGGGGATTTTAAGTACCCTTCCATTAATAATGCACCATCATATAATTGTTCGACGTATGCTTTAATGCTCTCATTATTTGAATCTTTTTGCAATAAATTATGCAAATTTTTAATCAAATTATGTTCCATATTTATTTCTAATACTCGTTTAGAACTTGAAAAGTTTTTGTCCAGTATTTGCATCATTTTTTCCATTTGCGGGTCTAAAGCATTAGAGCCGGAGACCAAGGTAACCGGAGATTCAACTAATCTATTTGATGCTTTCACGTCCTCAATTTTATCGCCGAGAATTGATTTGAATGCTGTAATAATATCATTCTGCATTTCTTTTTCTGAAGTTGTAGTCTCAGCTTTATCTTCAGATTTCAGTTCTGCTTTCTCTATAGACATTAATGGCTTTTTATCGAACTCAAAGATATATGGAATTGTGAAGAAATCTACTGGATCCGACAGATAAAGTACTTCGATATTATGTTTCCGGAAATACTCTAATTTCGGATTGCGTTCAATAATATCTCTATGCTCGCCGAGTACGTAGAAAATTTCTTTCTGATCAGCTTTCATACGAGTAACGTAACCAAAAAGCGAAGTAAGCTCGCCGGTTGGGGCGTTTGAGGATTCAAAACGCAATAATTCTACGATTTTATCTTTGTTAGTGAAATCGGAATTAACACCGGTTTTGAATAAACTACCGAAATTCTTAAAGAAAATATTATATTTTTCTTTGTCTTTATCTGCCCATTCTTCGAATGTAGATAATAATTTCGAAGTTAGGACATTTTTAATTTTCGCCATTATTGGAGAACTCTGCACTACATCTCGTGAGACATTTAGAGGTAAATCTTCAGTATCGACCACTCCACGAACAAATTTTAAATAGTCGGGCAATAATTCTTTGCAATCATCTTGGATAAATACCTTAGAAGAATACAATTGTACAGATTTCTCATAAATATCTTTGAACAAATTGCTTGGAGCAGTTTGCGGAATAAAAAGTAAAGCTTTGAAGTTAATATTTCCTTCAATATTTAATTGCAAATGTCCGAGAGGTTCCTGGTAATCATTTGCCACAAATTTGTAGAATTCATTCAGTTCTTCATCGCTTACGTCGTCTTTTTTCTTATGCCAAAGAGCTGTAACTGTATTAACGACTTCATCATTAACAAATACAGGGAAATCAACGAAGTTTGAATACTTTTTCAGAATACCTTTTACAGTAGAATCCTCTAAAAATTGTTTATATTCATCTTTGATTTTGAAAGTAATTTTCGTACCTCTTAACTCGCGGTTGCCTTCTTCTATTGTGAAAGTATCTTGACCGTCAGATTGCCAAATATAAGCTTTCGAATCAAGAGCGGCAGAGCGAGTTTCTACGGTAATTTCGTCAGTTACCATGTAAACAGAATAAAAACCAACACCAAATTGACCAATCAGATTTGCGTCTAATGACTTTTTCTCTTCTTTTATTTGCTCTAAGAATTTTAATGTACCGGAACTGGCTATTGTGCCGAGTTGGTTAATTAAATCTTCTTTATTCATTCCGATTCCGGTGTCTTCTATCGAGAAAATTGAGTTCTCTTTGTCTAAACTGATTTTTATATTAAGTTCGGCTTCGGGAGACAATAATGCAGATTCAGACAATCTACGGAAGCGTAATTTATTTAGAGCATCGGAAGCATTAGAGACCAATTCTCTAATGAAAACTTCGTGGTTAGTATAAAGCGAGTGTACAATTAGGTTCAGAAGTTGCTTCATTTCCGCTTTGAACTCGAATTTGTTTTGGGTAGCGTTCATTTCATCCATCAATTATGTTCCTTTAAATAAATAATAACAAATCCATATTCATATTTCAATTCCCGTACGACGGAAAATAGCGATTTTTATTGATATGAAACACTAAATAAATATTTTTTTTGTTGTTTCTTTTTGTTATTTTTACTTTTTGTATTTATTATGATTATAGTGTTAAAGATGAAAAGAGTAATTCCTGTGTTTTTATTGGTTTTGGTATTGTCTTCGGGCTTATTAGCATCGCAGGTAATTACTGATACTCTAAAGCGAAAGATTAAAATCGGGTCGAAGCATTCACTTGTCGAATTACAAAAGGACATTGATGCTTTTTTAGACGCTCCGGAAATATCTAATGCTTTTGTAGGCGTTTCGATAATGAATATCGAAAGTGGGGAATTCTTCTATAGAAAGAATGATTATAAAAATTTTATACCTGCCTCCACGCTAAAAGTATTGACTACTGCGGCAGCTTTGAATTATCTCGGAGCAGATTATTGCTTTCAGACACGATTGTATTTGAATGGCTATCTATCCGATACCGGAGAATTTAACGGAGATATTATTATTAGAGGCGGGGGAGATCCGACCTTGTCAAATAGTTTTTTTAGTGATCCCATAGAAGTGATTAATACATTTGTTAAAGCTTTGGATTCTCTTGGTATTAAATCAATTAATGGAAATATTATCGGAGATGATAATTATTTTGATGATGAAAATTATGCTCCAGGCTGGGCTTGGGATGATTTTATGTACCCATTCTGGGCTCAAGTGAATGCTCTAGCCGTTTTT
>CAZIIZ010000423.1:0-3541 GCA_964539225.1 uncultured Hyphomicrobiales bacterium
AGTAATTGGTACAGCATCCTGCATTTCAGTTCTGCCGATAGTTAATATATTAGCAAACTCTTGCTCTTTAGCTTGCAAAGCACCTTGCAATTGAGCAATAGATTCGCTCAATTCTCTGAATGCATAAATTGCTGCGATTTTAAAAGCTGTCGGATAAACATCATTGGTTGATTGATGAAGATTAACTTGCTCAATTGGGTGTACGATATGGTAAGATCCTTTATCATAACCCAGTATAGTCAAAGCTCTATTGGCGATTACTTCATTAATATTCATATTAGTAGAAGTTCCTGCTCCGCCTTGTAGAGCGTCAGTTTTTAAATATTCCTCAAATTGCCCAGAATTAATTTCGTCGCAAGCTTGAAATATCGCAAAAGCCGATTCCTTTTCTAAATAGCCTAATTCGTAGTTAGTTAAAGCCGCAGCTTTTTTAACCATAGATAAGGCTTTGTATAAGCGATTTGGTACGTAATAAGTTGAAATTTGAAAATTACAAATCGAGCGTTGGGTATGAATACCGTAATATGAATCTATCGGTATTTCCATTGTTCCCAAATTATCAGTTTCTGTCCTGAATTGCATTTTTATTCACTAATTAATTAATAATTCTGGTACTGAAACGAACCAAAACGGAATTTCTTTTAAAAAAACTTGATAAAAAGAAAGATTCTTATTTGTTGGTAACTAATTTATTCTTAAATTGCATTTTTTTCGATAGCAAAATATTAAAACAATTATCTTAACAACATTACATAACTTATTGTGGTAGAACAATGGAAATAACAACACAATTGCAAGAACAAATCTCTTTAAGACAAAAGGGAATGTGCGGTCAATGCGGCAAAAAAATTGATGAAATTGACAGTGCAGAGAAAGTCTATATAGCTCTGAATACTCCAGCGGCTAATAATCCAACTTTAGAGAACAGCGTATTAATCTGCAATTATTGCAACAACGAGACGAAGCAAGCATTGGCAGAACCCGATTACGACCTAAAGAAATATTTATTCTCCTATGCGGGATATGAAAATTATGATTTGGATCAAAAAATCACTGATTTCCGCGATGAGGTTGCTCGTGCGTTAGACAAAGTGGCTAACGTTTCCGACATCAGAGCAGCTAGAAACCTAATTAACGATAAAATTAAAATGCTCAAATCTTTCTCTTTCGATAGAGAAGTATATGAGGAATTGCTTTCTAAATTAAGTTCTAAACTCGACGAATTGATTCAAATGCAACGTGCTGAATATGAAAAATTAGATCAACAGCAAATTGAAAATTATAATAATATTAAAATAAAAGTTGAAGAAGCCATAAAAGCTACTGAAGATATTACTGACGTGAAAAACGCTCGCGAACAATTAATCTCAGTGCAAGGCGAAATGAATAGCTTGACTCTAAAACGCGAAAGCAAAGACGAGCTAATCCAAAAATTCAATATTGCATTTCAAAACCTAAACAAACGCCAAGCCGAAGAATGGGAAAAATATGAAATGGAATGCAGTGAAAACTATTTGAATCTAAAAGCTAAAGTAGATTTCGCTATCACTTATTCGACCACTCAACCTATATTTAAAGAATGCCGCGAAAAATTAATCGAAGCTCAAAAAGAATTCAAAGGCTTACGTTTGAAAAAGGATAATCGCGAGGAATTATATTCTCGTATCCAAGATGCTTTCACTGCGTTAAACGTTCGTCAAGACTCCGAAAGAGAAGGATTCGACCAAGAAGCCGATGATAATTATGAAAAAGTAAAACCTGTAGTTGAGGATGCTGTAGCATTTGCTAAAGATGTTACTAACTTCAAACAAGGCAGAGAAGCTCTTATGGATGCTCAAGCTGCAATTAAAGGTATGAAACTTCGCAAAGATCACAGAGATGAATTATATGCTATGATTCGTGAGACATTTGACGGGTTGAATTCAAGACAAAGCGAAGAGAGAGAAGTATTCGACAAAGAAACTACTGAAAACTACGCTAAATTAGATGAGCAATTAGTCAAATGTTCCGATGAATTAGGCAATGATCCTGAATTTAATAAAATCCGTGATATTCTGATTGCTGTACAAGGCGACGTGAAATTAATGAATTTGAAGCGTGAGCAGAGAAATCAATTATTTACTCGTATTCGTGAATTATTTGCAATCTTAGATCAAAAACGCAAAGAATACCGTGAAAATAAAGCCACTGAAAAAGCAGGCAAATTAAGCTCAATTTATACAAATCTTCAAAATAAACTCGGAAGAGTTGAAGAATCAATATGATAGGACGTTAAATCTTTGAATTTCCAAAAAGAACGATTGCAAAATATCAATGCCGACGAAGATCCTCAGATTATCGAAGACATTAATAATAAAATTGATATCGTCGAAGAAAGAATCAAAGAAAAAGAAGTAAGCATCGAAGATATTAAAAAACGTATCGAAGATATTAGTAAAGAAATAGGCAACGATTAGTTCCTATTCTGATAATTTCCGGGAGAGTTAATCGCCTTAATTGAGCCTTTAATTCTCCTTTTTATTTTAATTCAACATATTTACAAATTATGCAAAACAACAAAATTACTATCAATAAGTTAAATTTCGGCTATAAATCGAATACTTTATTATTCAACAATTTTAGTATAGAAGTGCCGGATAACTCAATTTTCTGTTTAGCCGGACCGAACGGTGCGGGGAAGACCACATTGCTGAAATTAATTTCTGAACGTTTAACTCCGAATTCCGGAGAAATTACTATCGGTACTGATAAATCAGCTAATAAATTAACAGACTTGTATTTTTTCCAAGATACTCCGCAGTTCTATAGAGATATGACTGCGAGAACAAATTTAGAAATACTTTGCGATTATACTAATAAAGATTATTCAAAAATCGATGATGTGCTGCAAAGAGTTAAATTAGACGAACCCAAGAAAAAAGTTAAAGAGTATTCTTTGGGGATGAAAAAGAGATTAAGCCTCGCTGTCGTGTTGCTATTCGATTCGAAAATAATTTTGATGGACGAACCATTTAATAGCCTTGACCCCGGAGGAATCAAATTTATTCGTGAATTCGTAGAAGAAGAGCATAATAATAAAGGCAAAACTTTTATAATATCCAGCCATTTGCTCCGAGAGGTTGGGTCTTTTTGCACTCATTATGGTATAATCAATAAAGGCAAAATGATAGTTTCCGGCGAAAACACAGGCGATATTGACTTAATCGAAGATATGTATTTCTCGAATATAGAAGGGAGCAATTAATATGAATGAGTTTAAAAACACACTTAAAGCTGAATTCAAAAAATACAAATATACTAAGGTAATTCATTTAGCTTATGCACTTCCGATAATTGCCATTTTACTGAGCGGTTTAGGAATTGATAAATTTATTAGATCGACTGGACAATTATTCCCAAGTTACGACTCGTTTTTCAATTTACTTACCGGTATTATTATAGTTTTTTTAATGCCATTCATACTTCCGGTAATTGCGAATAGAATCTGCAAAATTGACTATAGAGATAATACTTTAGAGAACTTGAATCATTCCGGCGGTAG